>JAJTBW010000222.1 GCA_021286705.1 Sphingobacteriia bacterium | reverse complement strand
ATAAGCAGCCAAGATATAACATAGCAAATAGCAACTACATTAATCGAGTTCATCTTAAAGGTTGTGAACAAAGTAGACAAACTTTTCGGGCAGCCGTATTCGAGTCACTGTTTCGATCTTGTTTTTACCTGCTTTTTGCTAATGAAAATGAGCTTACTGACTTTCTGTCTCAACAGAAAACCATTTCGCAGGCAATAGATAAAGAAGTTCTAGATGACATTAATCGATTGAACGACGCAATCCGTAGTATTGAAAGCAAAGAAAATCATATTATTAAAGCAATTATTGAGTATGGCATTAGCGATGATCGTTTAGCACGACAACTTGAAGAGCTTAGAAAAGATAAAGCAAGATTAAGTGAGGAACGAGCGGTAAAGTCAGTTCAAGTCAATGAGAGCGATGAAGTGTTCAACAAATTGCGAGAAGAGTATTCTGAAACCTCCTTACTTACATTCATGCATGCTGACTTACCATCAATAAGACGAGACTACTATATTAGATTGCTTAAGCATGCCTATGTCTATCGTGGGAAGCTTATCATCCTATTCAAGAGTTCAAAGGTATTTATTGTTCAGCTGCTTCCGAATCATGGGAGAAGAATACAGCGCCAATTTGAAATTAAGGTTGGATATAGAGGAAGACTGCAGTACTGTGTTTCAATTGATACAACTTCAGAAGAGATAAACCTTCTCTCGGTAGCAAATAGGATCGTCATAAAGAATGAGCGTGATAGGTTGTTTTATGAAGCTAATCTGCAAAACACCAAGAGAATGCTATTCGACTTGCAGTTGAAACTTGAACGGCTTTGGCATTTTTCATGACTTCTTATTCGTAGCTTACCACCAGAATGTTGATTGGTACTGACATCTAATGACTGAGGAACCTCTTTATAGCTTCTTTTATGTATTGAGGCATATCTTGGGCAAGGAATGTTTCAAATTCCCTTATGCTCTCAATATCAACAGACTTCACTTGGTGTGAAGATTCGCGAAATAGCTGATACGGTTCAATATTGAAGACATCGATTAACTTTTGAAGAGTATCCAGTGAGGGGAAGCGCTTGCCAATCTCAAGGGCACTTATATATTTAGGTGAACAGCCAATTAGTTCGGCAAGTCTTTCTTGGGAATACCCAGACTTTTTCCTTTCTTTCTTAAGATTTTCAATAAAGCATTCTTGAATCCGCGTCATTTCTCGCCCCTTTTGCATTCAACAATGGGGGCCTTGCCTTCCGATCGCAACCTACTAAAAGACTCATAAAACTAAATCTAAAAGTGTTATATACGTTTACATATATCAGAAAGACGTAGTAAAATACGCCTAATAGAATGAAAATATGACTCGCTATAGAAACTAGGAGGTGAAAGTGAAGTAACTAGGGAATATATAATAAAGCTAATATACTAAATCACATAATTGGGAAAGGAGCAGAAGGTGAAATCATATTGGAATATGAATCAAGAAGAAAAGACAGCCCATAACAAGAAAAACATACCGATTGTTATTATCTCAGTTACTGTTTTCTTTATCGGCTTCTTTTGGCTGCTTAGCGGACTCATGAACGAGTCTTCAAGCACTACGACAAAAAGCAACTATGTTTCGGAAGTGACTACAACAACTGTTTCTGTTGAGGAAATGAAGAGTAAGGCAGTAAAGCTCGTCTTTAGAGATGCAGTGTTCGAGAAAATCGAGAAAGGTACAGTCTTGAAAACTACTGCGAGTGTTTTTTGGGCGCATGATTCAAGAATGCTTATCAATGCTAATAATGATGTTTCACAGGGTGTGATTGTTTACTATGACAAAGCCCCAGAAGTTCTTCCTGGAGATGAGATTGTTGTCTATGGTATCTATGAGGGAGTCGAAGAGATGCTTGGGAACAAGTATGTTCGACTTCAGTACGTCGATTGTGTAGCAGCCAATAAGAAATAGTACGTTTTAGCTCTTCTTTTATAAAGATTTTGCCCCTAGCTTCAGAAATGAAATTCTGAAGCTAGGATTTTCTATGGCTACTAGAAATATTTACAGAACTCGAAACGCGACACTATTTATAATAGTGTCAGATGTGATTAAATAAAGTAACCTGCTATAATAAGATATAGTAATAAAGTAAAATTATTTGATAATAATATAAAATATTACTTTTCTTAACTCGCCTGACTAGTAACATATGTTTGAACTAGTCAAAGCTACTATCCCTTATCCACGACACAATCTTAAAGGGGTAGTAACTAAACTCCTTACCTTTGATGCTGTATTTGTTAGCGGCGATTTTTCTTTATCCGCCTTTAGTCCTAATAAAGCAAACAAAGAATTTTATAAGCATCCTGGCATAGATAAAATTGGGCTTTCATTACCTCGCGATTACCTTAATGAGATCGAAGCGAAACACTATAAGTATAGCAATGGAATGTTCTCTACAAGAACTCATGGAGCATATTTCCATCTTGATGTACATGGTGAGTACCTTGAGTTGGGAAAGAGCTTGATCTCCCAAATAAAGCCAATAATTTCCTTTCTTTGCAAAAGGAGCTTCTTTAAGGTTCCTCAACGAAAAGAGACAATAATATTTTCACAGGCGACAGGTGAGATTATTAGTGTAAAGGAAGAGCACTATAAAGAAACACCAGCGAATATCGATGAGTTTATAGAAATCATATATAGTAAATTTCTTCTTACCAATATTGAGATAAAGTTTGATTATGAGCGATCACTAAAAGGACTATTCAATCCGTCTGACTTCAACATTATTGAGGGAACTCTATACTCGAAAGACTACAAGCTTTATAAGGGTGGGAAGCGCTCAAAATCATTTTTGTGTATCTATGATAAAGCAAAACAACTAGATGTGGTAAAGCATGCTTACATATCTACTCCAATCACTAGAATAGAACTTAAGCTCTTCAGTCAGGCTTTGAGTTACCATGGTTCGATGAACTTGCTTGAATGTAACTTCGCTACATTATTCCATCGGTTAAAGCCAATATTAATTAAAAAGCTAAAGAAACTAGGTATTGATTTTTCTCAATTGACAAGTTCATTGTCGGAAGATGATATGCTTAGGAGCATTCTCGATGAGTATATGAATATAAATGATATGAATGTAAAGACAAGAAAGAAAAATAGAGTCAATATCTGTTGAAAATGCAAAGCTAATGAACACCGAGAATGATGAAAATCTTATGGCACCAGTAAAATGCTCAGAACATGCGAAAACTAATATCTATGTTATTCCAAAGTTCTCAACCATTCGTACAAAGATAATCATGCTTAAGGGTATAATTTCTTACTTAATTAAGATCTTAAGCCTACAGACTAAAAGTCCCCCCTCTTAGGGTAATGGAAGTTCAGAAGGAAGGCGGGGATAAAGAGTATGCTGGGTCCTCTGATCAAAACCAAAAACGGCTAACGAATAAGGTGATAAACAATATTTTGCTCGTACATATAATTAACGACATCAAGGTGCGAAGGAACGACAGCGATACCTCTTTGAGAACTCACTAAGTGCTATGAATGCAGTAACGAGGTTGAGATTCGAAGAAGCTTTGAAAGCTGTTAAGTTGAAAAAACGAGTTCTGTTACTATATCTGCGGATAAAGTATTGAGCGAAGAAGAAGCAACCGTTCGATCATAGAGTCAACTGACAAGACAGTTTCAATAATGATCGAATTACTTTTTGCTACTGGCCTTAGAATATCTGAGAAGATTAGAGTTTTTTTGACTGATATTGTAAGAGTTAATGGAAAATGTACTAATAGAGTCTTGGGCAGGCGACGATAAGAGCGAAAAGCCTTAGCAATAGCATTAGTTGATCAAGTCAAAGAACAATTTCATAGTACTATTTCCCTTTTTGAGTATAATGAAATGCCTTACAATCGAATTTTCATAACAAATAGGGTAGTTATGTAAGGAAGGGCAGTATTGGGCAGGCAGATTTCTTCTCATACTTTTTGACATTCATATGAAATAACTGCTCTTAAGCGAACAACAATCTCAAGGGAGTATCAACGTATCTTGGGCATTCCTTTGTTAGTAAAATAGCAGACTTGTATGTCCATAGTAAATTGATATTGGGCAATATTCGCCCTAGCATTTTATTGAATAAGAGAGATTTTCAACATAAATATCGTCAATAACGATTACTCTACTTATTAGCTCCTACAAGTTATTCTGCTAATCTTGCAAAAATTCTTGGAGAATCGCAGCTTAAGAAGAGGCTTTTGTTCGTAGCATATATCTTTTAGGATTTAAAAGCTGTTGATTGAGAGAAACTTCATAATGAAGATGTGCTCCTGTCGATAAACCAGTATTCCCAACACTTCCAATTTGAGTTCCTTGAAACACTAGTTGGCCTTTTTGAACAATAATAGACTTCATGTGCGCATATAGGGTTTGAAAACCTTCTGTATGTTTGAGTAATACTTTATATCCATATCTTTTGTCAAACCCCGCTGCAATTACTATTCCATCCGCAGTAGCAATTACTGGATCGCCTTGCTGATCATTTGATATGTCTACTCCTCGATGAAAATAAGGTCGTCTAGTAAATGGATCTACAGATTTCCCATATGAATTAGTTATATGTCCTACATTCCCACGTATTGGCCAAATACTTGGCGGTTCAGGAACAAAAGTATAATCATCTTTTTGCATGGCGCCTATTCTTTGCCCTTGTGACCATTCGAGTACGTGTTTTAAGGGACCTAGATCCTCTTCTTGGGTAATCAAACCATCTAGCGGATATAGATTTAGCCCTCCCTTGTTTATTAGTTTTTTCCCTATATTTGCATAACGCAAACTTTCAACAGAATACCTACTAAGAAGAGCATCGATTTCCTTACTATATATGAATTCTGCCTTTTGTTTGTCGGCTTTGCCATTACCATTTCCAATAACAAGAAAAAAAAATATGGAGATTACTGTCGCAAATAATAAAAGTGGAAAGAAATCAAGAATAGCATTACTGCCCCACTTTTGGAGTTTTATCGTTAGCCATTTTTGTTGCCATTGATTGTATAGATGAATTAAAGATCTGAACATTGTACTCCCTGAAGAGTCGTTTTGAAAGATTAGCGGCAAGTTCATCGTGTTTCTTCGCACTTAATTGTTCGTTAATGTACTCTTTTACCTCTTCAAGTGAGAGTTGCTTTGCTTTGTTTCGATCGAGTACTTTGATAATATAAAATGAATCTCCAAACTGAAATGGTTTTCCTATAGCCCCAGGCTTTATCGCTAGTACATTCTCATGGTATTCATGCCATCCAAGTTCAGCAAAAATGTATTGTTCCTCTCCGACCCATTTAGGTTTGTCATCCCATACTCCTTTTTCCACAGCAGCACTATCGAATTTTGTAGCAACTGATTTAAAGTCAACCGCTTTTCTAAAAGGACCTAAGACAAGGCTTTTATATGCTTCGGCAGCTTGAGCTTCAGTAGACTTAGGGTTATTTGCATCAACCCGTATCTTTATTTGAAGAATTTGCGATTTAGGCGGTAATAGAAAGTTTTTACGATTTTTATTATAATATAAGGAAATTTCTTCCTCGCTGACTTTCACTTT
>JAJTBW010000221.1 GCA_021286705.1 Sphingobacteriia bacterium | reverse complement strand
ATAAGAGATGCATAAGAGAGATATAAGAGGGATATAAGAGGGGAGCTTTGGGGATACTGGATATCAGAGAGTTGGAAACATGTCTTTTTGTGGTGATACATCAATTTTATTCGATTTGCTTCCTGTTAAGTTTCTAAAACATCCAGTTTAAACCAACATACAACCCTGATTCTCCATCGTCGCTATCTAAAGCGCGCGCATAGTCAATAGCTAAAACGAAATTCTCGTTCATTGCAATATGTATTCCTCCACCTAAACCATCATGAAGCATATCAGTATTAAGAATCTTATAGGGTAGTGAACTCTTATCCGTATTAAAATACTTAACAACATCTAAACAATTTACCTTTGAGTATGAAACATCAATATTACCCAGAACCATACCTGTATCATAAAACGTTGACAATGCAACATAAAAATTTTGACCTAACCACCTTCCTCTGATAACTTTATACCTCAATTCGGCATTGAAATATAACATTGCATCTCCAACAACTCGATTACGCAGCACACCTCGAATAGATCGATTACCGCCTAACCCATCAATGTTGGTAGTCTTGACTTGCGAGTTTAACAGATATGATTGAAAATAAAAAGGAGTATATCCCCCTATTGTCCCTTGATATCCAACTCTCCCAGCCATAGTCAATCTATTCTTCACAATCGATTTGTAACCTCTTAAAACCAGAGAAGCCTTTGTAAAGCCTGATTCATTACCAAGAAAAGATGGAGCCATCGTAATTATTCCCTCAGCCCATACTCCTCTATTTGGATTTGCCTCGTTATCACGACTATCATAGATTAAACCAACCCTCACATAATTTACATTCCCACCATCAGCCTCATCCTCACCTATCATACCCCATTTGATATACTTTCCGTAGAAAGACTGAGTATATGGAATCAAATCATCCTCATCACGGCCCTTATTCAATTTTTCAAGGTCAACCTCTCCAATTTTAAAATTCATGTAAGCAGCCCCTACCAGAATCTGCCAATATTTTCCGAATAGAGGTCGCTGCAGACTAACCTCAAACCGGGTCAACTTACGCTCAATACGATAAAACATCTGGCTGGTATAATAAAACGAGTTCTTGTCCTCGAATCCGGGGTTATATCTGACCGATCGTCCGTTAAAGCCATAGAAATCGAGAGCTTGCTGCGTTAGATAGCTAAAATCAGCCGTTAATCGGGTATTCCCCGGAAGTAAACCGGGAGCATCAAAATTCAATTGATTGATACCACCGCCTTTAGTAGTACGAGACCATTCACCATAGAGAGAATAGCGATATAACGGATAAATTGAACCATCGCCATAGTCAAAGAGATTGGCTAAGGCACCATACTGAAATCCCAGATCTGAGTTGAACAATACAGAGGGTAAAGCTCCAATATTTAATCCTTTTTTCACTTTTTCACTGTTACCGATCAAACTATCGGGCTGCATAGCGTTCAAATCTAGAGCAGCAAAGAGTACAAAAAAATATGCAATAAAGCGAAGTAATCTCATTGGTTGTTGTGGCTGTTAAGCTCGTGAACTTACAAAAAATATAAGTTCAGTATATAACAAATAGCTCTCTTTTGCGTAATTAAATTGTACTTTTGCTTCCGATGAGATTAACCTCTACAAATAGTAAAGAATGAAAAAGCTTTTTTTTGTACTTCTAGTGGTTCTATTACCAGCTCTTTCTCAAGCCCAGAACAACAAAGGGCCAGCCACTTATAGAAACTTCTCTTTAGGTTTTGACCTCTATACTGACTTCTGGCAAAATCTGCCTGATGCGGTTGACCAAAAAGGATTAAACCGCAGTGTCAATGTCTACTTACTGTACAATAACCAAATTGGACAAAGTAATTTCAACTTTAGCTATGGTTTGAATCTTAACTCAAACAATCTTTATTTGAATGGATTACCAGTTGATAACAATTGGAAAACTGAGTTTGTAAAATTCAATGATACCTTAAGTTACTCAAAAGCCAAGCTTAATCTCACCTACCTTGATGTCCCTTTAGAAATCAGCTACAGAGCTAAATCCGGATTCCAGTTTTACGCAGGTATCCGCTTAGGATTTCTTCTTTCAGCACACACTAAGTACAAAGGAGAAGATCCTTCAGGCCTTGGTTACGATGTTGTAATCAAACGTGATGATGTTAGATACCTGAATCTCTGGCGTTACGTTGCCTATGCAAGGATAGGTTATAAATGGATAAACCTATATGGTTCATACCAACTCAATCCAACATTTAAGGATGGTGAAGGGCCCAACATGTTCCCAATATCTGTCGGTTTAGGTATTACACCATACTAAACCAACCGTTATAAGCCAAAAGCCGCAACTAGTCGATGACCGAAACAAGACTGGTTGCGGTTTTTTTATTTATCCGCCTCCCTAAGCAACCATAGAATCAGCTAAGTAACCTTAAAATCACCTGAATACCATTAGAATCACCTAATAAACCCTGAAACAGATTTCTAATTATTCACAATCATAAAATAGGGCAAAGAGATCGCAAAACCGCATATCCAACCAACAATCAATTGCAACCAATTATGAGCTCCCTCTTTACGCCTGGCCCAGAAGACCATAAGTGTTAATCCTATCACTATCAAAAAGACAAATCCATTCCTTACAGTCAGGTCATAAATCAATAGGCCACTTAACATACCTATTCCAGCTCCATGCAAGCTAACCTTCCAAAATAGGGTAATAATCCACAATAGAGCCATTAATCCTGCGGTAAGCCCAAGAATAATGGCGGAGGTAACATCATAACCAAAAAATGCCCCAACTAGAAGGACAAAAAATGATACAAATAGCGGAACAACCCGTTCCTCTCTCTTTTCAATTCTGTAAGAGGTAATTATTCTCATTCTTTTCAGAGTAACAAGAATAAGCAGCGGTATCAACAACGAAAAGAGAACCATATAGAGTGTCCCGTAAAGACTAACCGCTTTGGCGAGTTGAAAATGAGAAGACTTCCCCAGCCAGAGATAACTAAATAATGGCAGAAAAATTGGATGAAATATCAAGGAGATAAACGCGGCTAGCTTGCGGCTCCAGTTGAAGTCAGCAAAGAGTGCGCTAGAGCTCACGGCGAAGACGTGCAACAGGGATATTCAATTGCTCCCGGTATTTAGCAATTGTTCTTCTGGCAACGTTATACTCTTTATCCTTTAGAAGCTTCATAAGCTCCTCATCGGTCAGAGGTGATGATTTATCCTCTGCAGCGATGCAATCAGCAAGAATCTTTTTAATTTCTCTTGTACTAATCTCCTCACCGGAGTCATTCTGTAACGATTCAGAGAAGAAGGTCTTCAATAGGAAAGTACCAAAAGAGGTTTGTACATACTTACTATTGGCCACTCTTGAGATAGTTGAGATATCCAGACCAACCTTTTCGGCAATATCCTTAAGGATCATAGGGCGTAGGTTCCGCTCATCGCCCGTGACGAAGTATTCATATTGATAGTCAAGGATAGCTCTCATGGTTACATAGAGCGTGTTTTGGCGTTGTCTGATAGCATCAATAAACCAGCGGGCAGAATCAACCTTCTGCTTAACGAACATAAGAGCCTCTTTCTGCTGGTTGTTCTTTGAGCTTTTCGTTTCAGCATAGGTCTCCAGCATCTCTGTATAAGATCTATTCAACCTTAGTTCCGGCATATTTCTCGAATTGAGAATCAATTCAAGCTCACCATCGGTATTATAGATATAAAAATCAGGGATGATATATTGGTTAGATCTCTCCGTTTCGACAACCGAATCACCCGGTTTAGGATTGAGCCTAAGAATCTCATCAATAGCCTGTTTCAGCTCATCCTCTGTTGATCGGGTCTTTTTTAAGATCTTATCAAAATGCTTCTTTGTGAACTCATTGAAATACCTATCTAAAACCAAGATAGCAAGATCAACAGAATCAGACTGAGGCTTACGTTTAAGCTGAATTAAAAGACACTCTCTTAAGGTACGGGCACCAACACCGGGAGGGTCAAACTGCTGGATAATTTTGAGAATACGCTCCAGTTCTTTGGGAGTCGTAGAGATATTCTGAATGAATGCTAAATCATCAACCATTGCCGGAATCTCACGACTAAGGTAACCGGCATCATCAAGATTACCGATGATATGCATTCCTATCATCTTTTCATGATCAGAGAGAAGACGTAACCCCAACTGCTGTCCAAGTAACTCATGGAAACTGACTCCTGAAACAAAAGGACTCTCCTTTTGGTCATCATCAACTGAGCTATTGTTTGATTGAAGGCGGTAATCAGGGATTTCATCATCGGGAAGATAATCCTCGAAGTCAAACTCATCTTCCGCACTTCTCAGTGGTTCCTGATCGTCATAATCCGAGCCCTCTCCGTCAGCGTCGCCCTCTTCGTAGTTATCAAAATCCTCGTTATTATCTGTATTAAACTCATCATCAAACTCACCCACCTCTTCCAATGCAGGATTCTCTTCAATCTCTTGTTTAATGCGTTGTTCAAGAGACATTGATGGAATCTGCAACAATTTCATCAGTAAAATCTGCTGCGGGGAAAGCTTTTGAAGTAGTTTTTGCTGTAGTTTCTGACTCAGCATACAGATTAGCAGAATTTGATTTATACTATTTGATTAATGCTAATTGTCGTCGGTCACCAAATGACAGGTTCTATGTTCCTAAGTACAACGACACTAAGCAAAGTTACAATTATTTTAATGCTCGTCAAGTAGCAAAAAGGGCATGTGGGTAAAATTCTACCCTCATGCCCTTTCACAATTTATTAGAAATCGGCACTTAACGGAGTTCTTGGGAAAGGAATAACGTCTCTGATATTTGCCATTCCTGTTACAAACAGGATCAATCGTTCAAAGCCTAATCCAAAGCCAGCATGAGGAACCGTTCCAAACCTACGGGTATCCAGGTACCACCATAGTTCCTCTTCCGACATCTCCATTTCACGAATGCGACTCAGTAGCTTTTCATAGTTCTCTTCACGTTGGCTACCTCCAATAATCTCACCGATTCTTGGGAAGAGTACATCCATTGCTCTGACAGTCTTTCCATCATCGTTCTGTTTCATATAGAACGCCTTGATCTCTTTTGGATAGTTAATGAGAATAACTGGTTTTCCAAAGTGTTGCTCAACGAGATAACGTTCATGCTCTGACTGTAAATCAAGACCCCAACTTACTGGAAACTCAAACTTCTTTCCTGATTTAATAAGAATATCAATGGCCTCAGTATAGTCAAGTCTAACAAACTCATCATTAACAACAGACTCTAACCTGCTTATAAGCTCCTTGTCATACATCTCATTTAAGAAGGCTAAATCATCCATACAGTTCGTTAAAGCATGTTTGATTAGACTCTTGAGGAAATCTTCAGCAAGATCCATATCATCTTGGAGTTCATAGAAAGCCATTTCAGGTTCAATCATCCAGAACTCAGCGAGATGTCGGGGTGTGTTAGAGTTCTCTGCTCTAAAAGTCGGGCCAAAAGTATAAACCAATCCAAGTCCCATTGCACCCAACTCCGCCTCTAACTGACCTGATACGGTTAGTCGGGACTCACGACCAAAGAAATCCT
>JAJTBW010000220.1 GCA_021286705.1 Sphingobacteriia bacterium | reverse complement strand
TTGGGGTCATGGGAGCAGGTGTAGCCTGGTCTCTCGGGGTTAGTCCCGATGATGTACAAACTCCGGTTTTTATATATCTACCTAATCGGACTGGCGGTCGTTCAATGTTATCCTCTCAGCCTTTTGTTACAGAGGCAGTATATGTATCTGGCGTATTTAGTATTCAACAGGATTTTGATACCAAATACTTCATCGTCCCAAGAACGGTTTTGAATGGGATGTTAGCATATAGGGATGAAATTACCTCCCTGGAAGTGCGACTTGCTCAAGGTGTCTCGACGGGTTCCATTGTTGAACAGATTAAATCAATCGTTGGCGGTGAATATAAAGTATTAACCAGATATGAACAGCAGGAGACGCTCTATAAGATTATGAAATCTGAGAAATGGGCTGTCTTCTTGATCTTATCACTGATTATTTTCATTAGTGCATTTAATCTCTTAGGTTCGTTGTCGATGCTTATTATAGACAAGAAGAGAGATATTGCGGTGCTATCCGGCATGGGGGCTGGTCGTATTCTTATAAAACAGATCTTTTTTATTGAAGGTTTGATGATTAGTTTTACAGGTTTGTTAGGGGGGTTAGTTTTAGGCTTCCTATTGTGTCTTGTGCAGCAGGAATTTGGATTGATTACATTAGGTGGTGGGGATGCAACATTCGTAGTCAAATCGTATCCCGTCAAGATGCTACTTTCAGATTTTGCATTAACGACATTGGTAGTCGTGATTATTGGAGTTCTTGCCGCATATGTTCCTGCCTGGATCATTGGTAAGCGACCTGTCACTTATAGGGGGAGTGTTGATTAAGCTAATTTTTAGATTTCATTCGCAATTAATGTTTCATTCCTTTAATTTTAGAATCAAAGGATCACGTCATTTTATTATGAACAGGAGGCAAGATAGATGATGCTATTGAGGGAGCAGGTGTTCTATGATTAATGATGAATTAATTCTAATCATAATTTTATCTGTAATTATGTATTATATTAGCCCTTTTAATGGGTAGTTTTCATCGTTAAGCCGGTACGATATGGTGAATTTAAGGACACCGACCCCTCTTATGTTACGCACTTTGACTCATCTAACCGATGGAGTTGTTATTGCAGTTAATGGAGTTGTAGTTTTTGTTAACGATCCTTTTAAAAAATGGGTAAGTACTGAGTTTAGCCTGCCTTTATCTCCGGGTAAATTGGTTTCTATTTGTTATCATGATCTTGATTTGGCGTTAATGAATTTCCTAACGGAAAGGTATTCTGGAAAAACGACCAATATCAAAGTTTTAGTTGGGAAGAATCAATTCTATATTGAGTTGGAACTAGGTTGTGAGACAGATGGACCCGATGAAATCCGAATAGTATTTGTCAGGGATATTACTAATCGAATTAATTCAGAAAAATCTCTTCTTAGTGCTAAAGAAAAAGCAGAAGAGGCTGATAAAGCTAAGAGTCTCTTTTTGGCCAATATGAGTCATGAAATCAGAACACCATTGAACTCAGTTATTGGGTTTACCGGAGTTTTAATTTCTGAGACTAAGAACGCCAGACATCTTGAGTATCTACAAGCCATTAAAAAGAGTGGCGAGACATTACTTGAGTTAATTAATGATGTTTTAGATTTATCAAAGATTGAAGCCGGTAAAATGGAGCTTAGGCACGAGGAGGTTGATGTAGAGGGCTTCGCAAGTGAGGTGTTTCAAATGTTTAGCCTACGGGTTGCAGAGAAGGCACTTGATTTTGTTTTGGTTATCGAGGCTGGTTTTCCCACCTATATCTTAACTGATTTTATGAGGCTAAGGCAAATAGTACTTAATCTGTTGTCAAATGCTGTAAAATTCACACAACAAGGTGCTGTAACTATTACCATACGTCTTGGTCTCAATAAGGGAGATCGTGGTTTAGAAATTGAGGTTAGCGATACGGGAATAGGAATTGCTGAGCCTGACCTACAGGGTATTTTTGAGGTATTTAACCAGGTAAGTTCCGCAAGTACTAAACGATTTGAAGGAACTGGTTTAGGACTGAATATAACAAAGAGACTGGTTGAGTTACTAGGCGGTGAAATTAATGTTAGTAGTAATCTTGGTATTGGTAGTGTTTTTGAGGTTAGTTTGCCTTTGGTTACCAGTACTTCAGAGCGCATTTTTCCTAATGATCTAGTTCTTCGTACTGAAAGTGCTGAAAGGTTGGCAGACGGGAGCATTACTAAAGTAGAGAGCAACATAGTTCCGACAGGTCAACGATCTGTTGAGGGAGATTATATTTTTAACAGTATTGATGATAATATTGATTTAAAAGCGAATAATCTTAAAACAAATTATAAATTTGAAAAAGCAAATGACGATAACACTCTTAGTAATGAGTCATTAAGGATGGTTAATGTATCATTGTCCTCTTTGGCTGATCGACTACTCCCAAAGATTGAAAAAGCTAGGAAGATATTTATCGTTAAGGAGATAGAACTATTGGTTCAGATGGTTAGAGAATCGGGTGAGTTAATTAATGATTCTCATTTGTTGATAACAGCAGAACAGCTATCTGAAGCATTACGATTTTATGATTTAGAAAAAGCTGACCGATTGCTAGTAAACTTATCGGAGTATTTAATTGAATCAAGACATGAAAGATGATCAGCCTCGTATTTTGTTGATAGATGACAATCCGAATAACCTTCAGATTCTTATCAACTATCTTAGGCATCAAAAGTATGCCATTAGTGTTGCTGTAAGTGCCCAAGAGGCTTATGTTATGATTGATGAGGAGTTCCCTGACTTGATTCTTTTGGATATTATGATGCCTGATGTTGATGGCTTTGAGGTTTGTAGGGCACTTAAAGAGAATCCTAAAACAAAGGAAATCCCGGTTATTTTTATTACAGCCCTAACTGATTATGAGCATAGGGTTAGAGGGTTCGATGTTGGAGGAGTTGATTATATTACTAAACCTTTTAGCAAGGAAGAGGTCTTAGCCAGAATCTCTACACATATCACAATGCAACGACAGTCAGCTGCTTTAAAGGCTCTTAATGTCGATATGCATGCTACTAATCTCGCTTTGCATACTGCCGTTAGTTCTAAAGATAAGATGCTGGCAGTTATCAGCCATGACCTTAGAGGTCCAATGGGCAATATCTTTAATCTATTGCAAATGATCGTTGAGGATGATCTGAGTGATCAAGAAAGAAGAGAGCTACTTAACGATACAATTAAGGCGGTTAGAAGTACCTATGACATGCTCGAAAATCTACTCTTTTGGGCAAAATCGCAGCGTAAGGAAATTGAACCTTCTCCGGTTACTTTTGACCTCTGTGATATGCTCGAAGATAACGTTCGGCTACTCTCTTCTATGGCCAGCGATAAACAAATTGAGATCAGGTATCCTAAGAATCAAACAGTGGAGATCACTGCAGATTCTAATATGGTAAATGTTATTGTCAGAAATTTGATCTCTAATGCAATTAAATTTACCCCCAACGGAGGTGCTGTTGTTCTAAATTGTTCTGAATTAAAAGATCAGATTATTCTTACCGTTACCGATACAGGTATTGGAATTGAACCTGAAGTATTACAGCGGCTTTTTGATCCCGATTTCCATTATTCTACCCGGGGCACAAATTATGAGAAAGGGACTGGTATCGGGTTGTCGCTAAGTTATGATTTTGCAAAGAGAATAGGAGGCGATCTAACTGCTGAGTCTGTCCCGGGTAAAGGGAGTACTTTCTCCGTGCGATTCCCTAAAATATAACTTATCTTCTTCCTTTTCTTATTTGTAACTCTTTGAGGGAGGCTATTCGCCTTACCCTATGAATTTCTATGCTTTTAGCTTTTGGCATGGTATGATTGTTGCTGGAAAACTATTATAACGATCAAAGTTTTCTAAGTAATGAAGAAGGTTTACCTGTTAGGGCTAATAATGGTTATTATTGTCTTATCCTCTTGTCAAAAGCTATTTGAGTTTAGCCCTTATGAGTCGAATTTGCCAGACGGATATAAGTCAACAACAGAAAAGCAGTTAGGAAAGCTATCTATCATGAAATTCAAGGATCAGGACACCATAGTTGTCGATCTGATCAGCGACTCGCATGTTTTTCATAAGGAGTTACGAGAAGTCGTAAATAGAATCAATGATGATAGAAAGGCTGATTTGGTTATGCATTTGGGTGATTTTACGGATGGAGGCTATCAGCAGGAGTATATCTATTCTCATGAGCTAATGGATCGTTTGTCAGTCACTTGGTTAACAGTTATTGGTAATCATGATTGTCTATCAAATGGTGAATCGGTTTATAAAGCGATGTTCGGATATGAGCAGTATGAGTTTGATTTGCGTGAATGGCATATTATTGTTTGGAACTCTGTTGTTTGGGAACTTGGAGATAGAACGCCTGATTTAAATTGGCTAGAAAGAAAACTGGCAGCAGTAAAAGGCCAGAATATTATAGTCGCCACTCATATTCCATCTTGGGATGATCAATTAAGAGAGCGATGGGGTGATCAGTTCGAGAATATTATTGCAAAATATGGGGTTAAGATAGTTTTGTTAGGGCATGAGCACACCTATTCGTTAGCGTCTCCATTTGAAAATTCAATACCTCATCTTGTTGTTGGAAGTGTATCAAATAGAGCCTTTGTCAGGTTAAAGCTTGCCGGCAGTAGGTATATTCTTCAACAAATGAAACTATAGATCTTCAGTTATCTATTGATTTGATGTCAAGATCTGATTAGAATAAGACCAGATTGAGTACGGTATAACTATTTCGTAGGCAATTTAGCCAATCGAGAACTTAATAAAAATACGGTGAAGAACTATTCATTAAAATTTATAATCGTTTTCTCTCTTTTTCTAGTATCTGGATCATTGTTAAGTCAAGAGTCAATGGGTTTACTCAAAAACAATACAGTCTCTGGGGAATCCAGGGTAGAGAAAAAAGCTAAGCACAGATCATTGAATAATGAAACCCTGTTACAGTTATTAACCCCTCATTTTGTACGAGGACAATTTGCAGGGGGTATTGGCATGGTTTCTATGGGCTTAGGTCGAACTCATATAAATAGAGCCCTTGAGACTGCGATTGTTTATGGATATACTCCAAAATTTGATGCTCCAAGAGCCATTCATACCATTTCACATCAGGTTGTTTCGCAGAATCGGGATCAGTGGAGAGGTCAGAGGTATGATTGGAATTTCTTTGCAGGAGTCAATACAAGTTTTGTGATAAGTGGTGGAGAAACCTTTGTAACCTTGCCCGATAGGTACCCTCAGAATTACTATAGCCCTAATGCTGTCAGGTTTTATGGGTTTATTGGTGTTCGTGGTACCCGTTGGTCTGACGCAAGGCGAAGGATAAATCAGAAATCGGTTTTTATAGCGTTGAATACACATGATCAAAGTGTAAGATACTTTATTAATGATCCCAAAACAGGCTATCGCAATTTGTTTAGCCTATCATTTGGGGTCACCGTTTATTTTCCGGTTAAAGGGGTTCCGGTACAGTATCATTCTGAAAAAGATGAAGAGTATTTCAATTAGGCCAAGTTATCTTATTGTTTCATCCCTTCCAAATTTCTCTTGCCAGCCCCAAATATCCATGCTTCCAATTCTCT
>JAJTBW010000019.1 GCA_021286705.1 Sphingobacteriia bacterium | reverse complement strand
TGTAAACAACTTTTAGGACGATACAAGGAGAACAGGAGGGGAACAGGAGAGGAACAGGAGAAGGTAGGTAGATCAAGGGAACGAGAGATGAACGGGACGAGTAAAAGTTATAAGAGAGACATAAGAAAACATAAGAGAACATAAGAGAGTCATAAGAGAGATATAAGAGGGATATAAGAGGGGAGCTTTGGGGATGCTGAATATCAGAGAATTGGAAGCATGGATATTTGGGGCTGGCAAGAGAAATTTGGAAGGGATGGGCGGTTAAAAAGAAAGAATGATCAGTATCTTTAAGTCTTTGTCATGTGATTAGTACCAAAAATCTCTTCTTTTACCAGATTATTTTATGAAATGTATTGCTCTTTTTTAGGGTGTCCTTGAGTCGAAGTTGGATTAAACGTAAAATAGAGGCTCCGCTGGGATAAAAAAATCCGGATCGGCTCCCGCTTCTCCGGATAGTATTATGAGTGTACCGACAGCAACTTAATTCAACATTTATAAAGGTCCACTCATTAGCTATTTTAAAACAAGTATAATGAAGCCTTATATACATCCCGTATTTCAGGCTTCTGTACTTTAGGTTTTCATCGCCTCTTCGTTTTCTTCTTTATCAATAGATTAAAAAATATCTATCGCAGCTTTAAAGAAGAATCACGAGAGACATCAAATATAGTAACATATTACATATTCTGTGCAATTATTGTATGTTTTTTTTAAAATAGTTTGATATAAATATAAACTATTTATTGAAATCTATAACTAATATGGTAATTGTCAGTTGAATACCAGCGGTGCCCTTTAGTGGTTATTCTTAGAGTAAAAAGTAGCTTCAATGGATTAGCATTCTATTTTGTTTCTCATTTTATAATAACTGATTATGTGGCAGATTAACAGTGTGATTTTTTACCTTTTGTTTGCATCCTCTGGGCTTATATTGATTTTAAACAGTCAAGTTTGCATAGCCGTTTTTGATTATTGTTTTTAGCATAATCAATGAGGTTGCCTTTGTAATAGGTAATCTGAAACACACTCTATTTGAGAGTACTGATTTTTCTAATTCCACTTTGTCAGTTGAGAATTTGAGCTGAAATAGTAGATTTATAAGTAGATTAATCTATCCAATAATCCATTTAATTAACCTGAAATACTTAAATGGAACATATTTTAGAGGTAGGTCAATCCATGTTGGAGTTGACACAATTGCTCTTGAGTTGCTGAAAGCCAAAAAGCTACCCAGTCCGTGGTATTTGCCCATACCACTATTTCCTACGCCTCCGAATGGTAGATGGTGATTGGCAATATGCATTAAGGTATCATTTATACAACCTCCTCCTGATGTGGTTTTCAGTAGGATATCTTTCCCATTCGAGTTAGTCCCAAAATAATAGAAAGCTAATGGCTTTTCGTTATCGTTGATGTATTTGATCACTTCATTAATATTGTTGAAGGTCATTACGGGTAAAATAGGGCCAAATATCTCCTCTTGCATAACTGGATCACTTGGCGTTATATTATCAATAATAGTTGGAGAAATGTACTTTTCGTTGATGTCATAATCACCTCCTGTGTAAATGGTTCCCTTCTCAAGGAGTTTAAGAAGTCTTTGTATAGCCCTGTCACTTACAATGCGAGGGTAAAAACGACTCTTTTTTATATCCTCACCGTACATTTCTCTGATGTTTTTATCTATCAGATTTAATAGGTCATCTTTTACATTCTCATGCACCAGAAGATAATCGGGGGCAATACAGGTTTGCCCTGCATTAATCATTTTTCCCCATGCGATTCTTTTAGCGGCAACCTGGATATTTGCATCATGATCTACAATACAAGGGCTCTTGCCTCCAAGCTCAAGAACTACCGGTGTTAGGTGTTCTGAGGCTGCTTTCATTACGATCTTTCCGAGAGCAGGACTTCCGGTGAAAAAGATCACATCATATTGTTTTTGTAGCAGGAGGGTGTTTACTTCTCGTCGTCCTTGAATTAAGGTAATATAATCGGCAGGAAATGTTGACGTAATAATTTCTTCCATTACTGTGGCTGTTTTTGAAGAATCCGGTGAGGGTTTCAGTACAGCACAGCACCCGGCTGAGATAGCACCCACGAGGGGGTTAAACAAGAGTTGAAAAGGATAATTCCATGGGGCAATGATCAAAGCTATTCCAAGAGGCTCATATGTGATTCGACTAGATGATGGAAGAAGGTGAATTGGCGTCAAGACTTTTTTTGGCCTACTCCACTTTTTTAAATGGCGGATGTGGTTGTCTATCTCGCCTAGTACGATGCTTATCTCAGTTAGATAAGCCTCTTCAGGTGATTTGTGTAGATCTTCCCAAAGTGCCTGTTCAAGTTTTGGTTGAAACTTCAGTATTGCCTCTTTAAGATTTCTAAGCTGCTGTAGTCTGAAGGAGATGCTTTTTGTTTGGTTGGTCGAAAAGAATGACTTAATGTTTGCCAATCTTATATCGATCATGCTTTCAATATTATCTTGCATAGGGCAGCGTTACTTTTTTATTTGATGACCGTTGAAATGATTCATTGTTTTGTAAATTCCGAATATATTATCTGCTGCCCAGTCGAATAGATTTATTGACAGTAGTCCTTGGCTAATTCGTGTCAAATGGTAGAGGTATCCCGGGATCGTCAATAGTTTTTGTCTCTTTTCAATGGCACGCACAATAGTGGCAGCAGCAACTTCGGGTTTTAGGATAGGTAGGCGTGATTGTACACCATCAAACATTCCTGTGCTTATGTAGTAAGGAAGGATGGTCGTTATGTGGATGTCTCTTTTTAGTTGTTTCATCTCCAGTCGGAGGCTGTCAGACCAACCCACAACGGCCCATTTGCTGGCGGCATAAACTGACATCTTAGGGTTTGCGACAATCCCGGCTGATGATGCGATGTTGCAAATTTGTCCCTGATTATGTAAGATCATATCCCCGAGGAATTCTTGAGTGATGAGCATAGGGGCGGTTGTGTTGATATCTATAGTCTTTTGGATATCCTTGATTGAATGCTCCTCGAAGAGTTTTCCTACTATAATACCGGCGTTGTTAATCAGAATATCAACATGATCAACTGCCTTTTTTGTTTTGAGAGCCGTCTCCTTAATTTGGGTCATGTCTGAGACATCCACACTGAAGGCATGAAGTTCTTTTTTGTGGTTGTGTTCTAATAAAACTTCTTCGATTTTAGTCTCGTTGATGTCCCAGATTACAACAACAGCGTTGCGCTCAAGAAATAGGCGTGTCATAATTCTACCGATCCCAGAGGCTCCGCCAGTGATTAATACCGTTTTGCCTGAAAAATTCTTCATAATTGTATGAATTGGTATGGGCAAAGGTATTGTGAAGAGAGGTGATAGTCAATAGGCGAAAATTGGAAAGAGAATAAAGGCTTAAACAGTAGATATTGTCTGATTTTAATGTTCAGTTTATGAGGAATAGATAATAAAGGCAAAATTGAAGGGTAAAGTGACGAAATCAGATCTAATGGAAATAGGCATAAGATCAGGCATGTAGTGTAATGGGGCTAATAAAATGTGTTAGATGTAAAGAAATTGTGAAGTCATTTCTTGCAGAACTCAGATCTCTTTTTTACCTTTGCATCATCAAACCAACGCGGAAATAGCTCAGTTGGTAGAGCACGACCTTGCCAAGGTCGGGGTCGCGGGTCCGAGTCCCGTTTTCCGCTCAAGTCCCGATTACCGATGTATTCGGGATTTTTACTAAGTTGTGAGATTCTTTGAAATAAAGACCACAAGCCCTGGTGGTGGAATGGTAGACACGAAGGACTTAAAATCCTTTGGCCTTTGCGGCTGTGCGGGTTCAAGTCCCGCCCGGGGTACCAAGTAATTTAAAAACCCTCTGTAGATTAAGAATTTACAGAGGGTTTTTTCTTAAGAGTTTAGCTTGTGCAGATCCCTATGGATAGTAGACATAGTGCCTTTGTACGATTTTCTTTCTAAAGTTTATTGTAGAGTATTATCGGCTTTTCTAACAGCCTCACTTCTATAATTTGGAACCCTGTTATCTCTCCAAACAGCCATTCTCGAGTTTTCGCACCTATTTTATGCCTCTCTCATTTATGCCTCTTTAATCCATATACAATAAGGCTTTTCGGAGACTTATTCCTCGTTTTTTTGTGTATATTATTATTAGTGAAGAAAGGATCACTTAGCCGTTTTGGAACACTTTTAAAATGGAACACTCTCTATCAAATTTCAACATACTAGATATCCCCAATCATTTTATCCGTTCTTAAATGGGATCATCATGAGAGCGACATGTGAAAAATAAAAAAGCCACTCGATTGAGTGGCTTAGAGCGGAAAACGGGACTCGGACCCGCGACCCCGACCTTGGCAAGGTCGTGCTCTACCAACTGAGCTATTTCCGCATTGGATTGGTGGTGCAAAGGTATGGAAGCTCTTTGAATTGTGCAAATCTCTTTTTGAGAAAATGAGCCTCCCATTGCATTTTTATCCTTTTTTCTTGGTGAGAAGTCCTTTAATATGGTTCAGTTTCATCAAAGCCTCTACCGGTGTAAGAGTATCAATGTTGGTGTCAATGATTTCGTCTTTTATCTGGAGTAGGAGAGGATCATCAAGTTGGATAAAGCTTAATTGATAGTTGGGGCCAACATCGCCTTTTTTCCCTCTGTTTCGGGGTTTGTCTGAGCTCTTGCTCATTACTTCGGCATTGTGAGACTCTTCTAATCTTTCAAGAAGTTCACCGGCACGATCAACCACCTTCTGAGGCATACCTGCCATGCGGGCAACATGTATACCAAAGCTATGTTCGCTACCTCCTTCAACCAGTTTCCTTAAGAATATTATCTTCTTCCCAATCTCTTTAATAGAGATATGGAAATTTCTTATCCTGGGAAAGATCTGTGTCATCTGGTTCAACTCATGGTAATGAGTAGCAAAGAGAACCTTTGGCCTGAATAACGGGTGATTATGAAGGAATTCGGCTATTGACCAGGCAATAGAGATACCATCATAGGTGCTGGTTCCACGTCCAATTTCATCTAATAAGATTAAACTTCGATCTGAAACGTTATTCAGAATACTAGCTGTTTCAGTCATCTCAACCATGAAAGTGGACTCACCAGTTGAGAGGTTATCACTAGCTCCAACACGAGTGAAGATCTTGTCAACCATACCGATTGTTGCCTTCTCAGCCGGAACAAACGAACCAATTTGAGCCATTAGAACTATCAAGGCTGTTTGGCGTAAAAGGGCAGATTTACCCGACATATTAGGGCCGGTCAGGATGATGACCTGTTGAGAGTCGCGATCAAGCCAGAGATCGTTGCTGATATATGTTTCCCCTGACGGTAAAAGGCGTTCAATAACGGGATGTCTTCCCCCTTTGATGTCGAGGGTAGTTCCATCAGTCATTATTGGCTTTGTGAAGTTGTACTTGGTTGCTGCAGTAGCAAATGAGACAAGTACATCAATTTTTCCAAGAATAGCTGCATCAAGTTGAATAGGTTGGACAAACTCAGCCAGCTCACGAACAAGATTATTGAAAAGGTCAGTTTCAATAGCGAGGATTTTCTCTTCGGCACCTAGTATTTTTTGCTCGTACTCTTTAAGTTCCTCTGTAATATATCTTTCAGCATTAACCAGCGTTTGTTTGCGCGTCCATTCGGCAGGGACTTTGTCCTTGTGTGCATTGGTAACCTCAAGGTAGTATCCAAAAACATTGTTAAAGCTGATTTTGAGAGAGGTTATACCAGTATTGGCAATCTCTCTTTGAAGTACCATGTTCAGATACTCTTTCCCTGAGGTAAGAAGTGTTCTGAGTTCATCAAGGTCGTGATTAATTCCTTCTGAAATTACGCCACCTTTATTGACCTGAACGGGGGGATCTTGCTGAATATGAGAGCCAATAGTTGATGAGATAATCTCACATGGATTAAGTTGATGCGCAAGACGTTGAAGTGGTTGGCAAGAGGAATCAATTAACAGATTCTTGATACTACCTACTGATTCAAGAGCCTTTTTTACCTGAAGTATTTCTCTGGGATTAATTCGACCGACGGCAGCCTTAGAGATAAGTCTTTCAAGGTCGCCGATCTGTTTGAGATAAGCGATTATTTCATCACGTAAAGTAGATTGTTCAGTGAACCAACCAGTCATTTCGTGTCTCTCCTCGACAGGTTGTCTTTCTTTAAGTGGCAGCGTGAGGTATCGTCTTAGAAGCCTGGCTCCCATTGGGGAAGTAGTATGGTCGAAGACATCTAAAAGTGATTTAGCGTTTTCATTAAGACCATAAATAAGTTCTAGGTTTCTGATTGTGAATCGGTCAAGCCAGACATATTTGTCCTCTTCGAGGCGTGCCACAGAGGTGATATGGGCTGTTCTGTCGTGATGTGTCTCCGAGAGGTAATGAAGAGCAGCACCGGCGGCTACAATAGCTAGAGGCATTTCGTGAATACCAAAGCCTCTAAGGTTTACTGTTTGGAAATGGCGGGTCAGTATATCTTGAGCAAAGTCGAGGGTAAAAGCCCAATCATCGAAGACCGTTGTAAAGAATTTGTCGCCGAAGAGTTCAGTGAATTTTCGTTGTAATCCTTTTTGAAGGATTACTTCATTTGGGCGAAAAGTCTGGAATAGTTTATCAGCATAATCGGGTGAGCCTTGAGCTGCATAAAACTCTCCAGTTGAGATATCAAGAAATGCAATTCCGAACTGGCCATCGGTAATATGGATGGATGCCAGGAAGTTGTTTTCTTTTTGTTCAAGAATTTTATCGTTATAGGAGACGCCAGGGGTAACAAGCTCAGTAACTCCACGTTTGACTATGGTTTTAGTCATTTTAGGATCCTCAAGTTGGTCGCAGATAGCAACCCGAAGACCGGCCCTAACCAGTTTTGGGAGATAAGTGTCAAGGGCATGGTGAGGAAAACCTGCTAATTCGACAAAGGAAGCAGCGCCGTTGGCTCTTTTAGTCAATACAATACCAAGAATTCCACTGGCTCTAATGGCGTCTTCACCAAATGTCTCGTAAAAGTCGCCGACCCTGAATAACAATACCGCATCAGGATACTTGGCTTTAATTTTCATGTATTGCCGCATTAACGGGGTATCGGCAATGGGATTAGATTCTTTTTGAGTCAACTTTTTGTGGCTTTAAAAGAGTTGTATAAAGACAAAGTTATCTGAAAAAGGGAGACGTTATGCTATTTTTCGGAACTTTGGCATGAAAATCGCAAGATTAATCATCCAGAAAAAAGTCTAATCATGAGAAAAACAAGCAACGATGAATTAGATCGGTTAGATCAGAATAGCTTTTGTGAGGCAAATAAAATACCGGTGGTTGTTATTCTTGATAACATTAGAAGTCAAAGTAATATAGGTTCGTTTTTTCGTACTTGCGATGCTTTCCGAATAGAGGAATTAGTTTTATGTGGCATTACCGCTACGCCTCCTCATAGAGAAATCCAGAAGACCGCTTTGGGAGCCACTGAAACTGTTGCTTGGCGATATTCGCCCGATACAGTGGAAGTGATAGATGAATTAAGAGGGAAAGGCTACTTGATAATTGGGGTTGAGCAGGCAGAACCTCATCAGGATTTATTAGTCCATGAGTTTGATTTGAGCAGGCCAACTGCATTAATCTTCGGTAATGAAGTGGATGGAATATCAGAAGAGGTAATGAATTGTGTTGACTTTGCGATAGAGATTCCTCAATCCGGAACTAAACATTCGTTAAATGTGGCAGTATCAGGGGGAATTTTACTCTGGGAAACCTATAAGCAATATCGAATGAAAAATAAAAACTGGAGATGAACAAAGCAGAGTTATAAGAGTTGATATTTAGTAGAATATGATATCTTTTTTCGAGGAATTATTAGTAATGTTTAATGAAAACGAAACATAACTATGGAACAGACGTAAAACAGACTGGTACAGATGTGAAAAAAAATTAAAATCTGATACAATTATATGCCAGTAATTGGTAAAATACTATATTTTTGTAGGTGAAATTCAGAAATTATTAATTTATAAATCCGCTCCCATGAAAAAAATCTATGTTTCGGTAATCAAGGTCATGCTGTTGACCCTGATAGTTTTAAGTCCGACTGTTTTTTACGGGCAGAAAGCGCAAAAACCTTCAGCTCGGAGTCAGTTTGATCCTTATTGGTACGTTGGTGCCAATGCTGGATTGAGTTTATTGCATGGTGATATCACCAAATACCGTGTAATGCCTGATGGAGATCATATTAAATTTGGTTTTAGTGGCCTGTTTGGACGTCAATTAACTCCGTTCTTTGGAGTACGTGGCCAGATTGGCTATGGTAAATATGCTGGTATTGAAGACCGTGCTGAGTATTCATATTTAACAAGTATTTACAATCAAGAGGTAAGTGGTGACTGGATTGATTATTCATTGCAGGCTACATTTGATCTGGATCGACTGATTTTAGGATACAATCCTGATCGTCCTCTAGGTCTTTATGCTTTTGTTGGTTTTGGTAATACTCAATATCGTGTTGAAAAGACAGATCTAACAACAAATACAGTTGTTAAGCGCGGTTATGATGAGACTGACGGCGAAGGTGGAAAAGGTTTCAGTAGTCGTCGTATTGTTGGAATGATTCCAGCTGGACTTGGTATTAACATTCGTTTGGCTGAAAAGTGGGACATGAATGTAGAGTCTTCAGTACGTTTCACTGACACAGAAGGTATGGATATGGTTTCAGGTGGAGCAAAGGAGATCAAAAACGACTTCTACAGCTACACTTCTTTAGGTTTTACTTATAAATTCGGTGCTGGATCTAACATTAATAAGATGCAGCGCGATTACGGTTTGGTAAAATATACCGTTGAGCCTGAAGTTTTAGAAACTACCGGTGATTCTATTCCCATAGTTATTCGTGGTGTCTTCCCTCCGAAGTATTTCAACAAAAAGGCAGCAATGTATTTCCAACCCGTTGTTAAGTACGGTGACAAGGAAATGAAGTTGAAACCTATCATGCTTCGTGGTGAACAAGTACAAGGCGATGGTGATGTTATTAACTACGCTAATGGCGGTTCATTTACCTACAAAACCACCATTCCTTATAGCCCGGAACTAAATGTATCTGAAGTTCATGTTGCACCTATCGTCTTTACTCCTAAAAAAGACCCTGTAAGTGCTAAGATGAATCCTGAAGAGATTGCTAAACGTTACAAGACTCTCTCTTTAGATGATCGTAAGTTAGCTGACGGTGTTATCTATACTTGCAAGAAGATTGTTGCTGATCAGATTGCTTCAACTGCCGCACACGGTTACCAAGCAGTCGTTGTTCTTACTAAGAACTCTAATATCTATTTCCCAAAGAATAAAGAGAAGGTTGATCTGAAATTCGGTTTGAATAAGGATAAAGCCAATGGTGAAGCTCGTACACAGCTTTATGATAATATCATGAAGGGTTACAAAGTAAAAGATATTACTATCTCAGCATGGGCATCTCCTGAAGGTGAAGAGACTTTCAATGAGAACTTATCTGGAAAACGTGGTGAGTCTGCTAAGAAGGCTGTTATCGCTGACCTGAATAAAATTAAGAAAGACCTTGCTAAGGCAAAGAATACTACTATTACCATTGGTGATCCTGCAAAAAATTACACATGGAATGTAACTGGTAATGGTCCAGATTGGAATGGCTTTATGAAGGCTATTGAAGCTTCAAACATTAAAGAAAAGTCTACTATTCTTAATGTTGTAAATTCAGCTGATCCAAGTAAGAAGGAGCAGGAAATTCGTAACATGATTGTTATCTATCCTGAAATTGAGAAGGATATTCTTCCTCCACTCCGTCGTAGTGAAATTTCAGTCAATGCTTTCGAACCTAAGAGAACAAACGAAGAGATTGCTCAGTTGGCAACAACCGATCCTTCTAAGTTAACTAAGGAAGAGATTCTTTTTGCTGCAACTTTGACTCAGGATGCAAAGGCTCAGGCTGCTATCTATCGTTCAGCTGCTGCTAACTATCCCGATTGTTGGAAGGCTAATAATAATGCTGGTGTTGCCGAAATGAAGCTTAATAACCTTGATAAGGCTGAAAGTTACCTGAATAAGGCTAACCAGTTATCACCAGATAATGGCGAAGTTATTAATAACCTTGGCGTTCTTTATGCAAAACGTGGTGACCTTAACAAGGCTAACATGAATTTTGAAAAAGCTAAGAAACTTGGTGTTAATGAAGGCTACAATCTAGCTACTATCATGATCACTAAGGGTAAATACAGCGAGGCACTTCCTGGTTTAAAAGATCAGAAATGTAGCTATAACTTAGCTCTTGCTCAGATGTTGGCTAAGAATACTGCTGATGCTGCTCGTACTCTTGAGTGCGCTCCTAAAGATGCTAATGTATACTATTTAAGTGCAGTTCTTGGTGCTCGTACCAATAACGCCTCAATGTTATACGAAAATCTGCAGAAAGCCGTTAAGGAAAATGCTTCACTTAAGTCTTCAGCTAAAACTGATAGAGAATTTGCGAAGTATTTCGATCTACCGGAGTTCCGCAAAATCGTTGAATAGTTTCTTATTTCATTAAAAAAGGCCACCAATTGGTGGCCTTTTTTTTTATCAGCTGTTTAAGGTGAATCCTAGGGAGTCAGAAGTCTAACTACTTCTACTTTTGATGTTAGCTAATTATTAGTTTCGTTTATTTGTCAAACCCGATTAATTCCTGCCGGATATTCAGATTGGAGGACCTTTTTTAAATAGTCGTAATCATTAATGTTTGAGACAAAGTCGAGCTTACCCGCATCAACAATTACGATCCGGTTATTCGGGAACAGTCTAAAATAGTCGAAATAGCCCTGTTGTATCCTTTCTAAATATTCGGGAGGGATTTGTGCTTCATAGCTTCTTCCTCTTTTCCGAATATTTTCAAGAAGGCGCTCAATAGGATTATAGAGGTATACGATTAGATCAGGCGTGGGAAGTTGTGGGTGGATTATTTGAAAGAGCTTTTGGTAAAGGTTAAATTCATCATCCTGAAGAGTTGCTTTGGCAAAAATCAGAGATTTTTGAATGAAATAGTCACTGATGGTATGTTGATGAAAGAGGTCTCCCGGAGACACCTCCTTTTTGAGTTGTTGATACCTTTCGGCTAAAAATGAGAGCTCCAAAGGAAAGGCATATTTCTCAGGTTCTTTATAGAACTTTGGTAGGAAAGAGTTGTCCTCGAACTGCTCAAGGATGAGTCGGGCATTTATGTCGTTTGAAAGCATTCTGCTGAATGTCGTTTTACCGGCACCAATACAACCCTCAATGACGATATAGTTATATGGGATTTCCATAGTTACTTCTTTAGGTACAAGGATGCGTCAGTTAGTAAAGTTACTTCTCCATTATCGGGACATTCATCTAAGAGTTCACTTGCAGCTAAACCCAATCTTGGATGCCTCCATAAGGGAGAGACTTCAGCAAGTGGAATTAGTGTGAATCTTCTTAAATGTAATCTGGGATGAGGGAGTATTAAGTTGTCAGTATTTACAATCTTGTTATCAAAGTCGAGAATGTCAATGTCAATATTTCTTGAAGAGTAGGTGCTATCTTTATCTTTTGTATTAGTTGAATCTGTTGCTCTCACTCTTCCAAGTTCTTTCTCAATAGAAAGACATCTTTCCATTAAAGTAAAACAATCAATTGGCGTTGATAATACCACAACTGCGTTGTAAAAAGTCGTCTCAGCTTTAAATCCCCATGCTGGTGATTCGTAGATGGAAGAATATCTTACTACATCACCAATTGAAGATAAACTATTCATCGCTTCATTGAGTAATTTAAGTTTGTTACCCAGATTACTACCAAGTAAGATTGTTGCAGTGTGAAAAGTAGAATTATTCATGATTCAAAGTTAAGAATCACATGGCAGAAGGTAAAGAAACAATTGAATGGGAGCTGATATTTTATGTAATATTGTAAGCAATATTAAAGAGTACGCAAAATGAAACAATTTCTAAAGTATTTTCTGGCATCATTGTTAGCAACAATAGTTAGCCTTTTCCTTCTTGTGTTACTATTCTTTGGAATGGTGGCAAGTATAATGACTTTTTCCAAAAAAGAGGTCAATACTCCTGCTGAAAAGACAGTGCTTGTAATTCGCCTGGATGAGCCTATTTTAGAGCGAAGCTCGAATAATCCATTTAGTGGGTTTAGTTTTGCCAGCATGGATAATAACTCTACTGTTGGACTTAATGAGATTCTTGAGAACATTGAGAAGGCTTCAAATGATACCAAGATTAGTGGGCTTTTATTAGAATTGACATCTGTTTCAGGAGGTATGGCAGCGGTTGAGCAGATACGTAATGCCATCCTTAAGTTCAAGGAGAGCGGAAAGTTTGTTTTTGCATACAGTGAGGGAATGAGTCAAGGTGCTTATTATATTGCCTCGGCAGCTGATCAGGTATTTCTACAACCTGAAGGTGGTATTGAACTAAAAGGGTTAAATGCTCAGATAATGTTCTATAAGAACCTTCTTGAAAAGGTAGGTGTAGAGATGCAGATTATAAGACATGGAAAGTTTAAGAGTGCTATTGAGCCCTATATTCTTGACAAGATGAGTGAAGCAAATAGGGAACAAACTACGAAGTTTGTTGGTAGTATATGGCAGTCAGTCGTTGAACAGATTGCTTCATCACGTGCCATTACTCCTGATAGGGTAAATCAAATTGCAGATAGTATGACTGCCTTTGATGCGAAAGGGGCTTTACGTAGTAAGTTAATTGACGGACTGAAATACCGTGATGAAATAGTCGATCTGTTAAAGCAAAAGGTTGGTGTATCCAGTTCTGATAGCTTAAATATGATGGAGTTCTCTGATTATTTTACTGCTCCTGATCCTGTTAAGAAGAAGACTATCAGAAGTAAGAAAGTTGCAATTATCTATGCTCAGGGAGAAATTCAATCAGGCGAAGGGTCTGATGAAATTATTGGTTCAGACAGAATAGCTGAAGCCATCCGTATAGCTCGATTAGATGATAAGGTTAAAGCAATTGTGTTAAGGGTAAATTCACCTGGTGGCAGTGCTTTGGCTTCTGATGTAATCTGGAGAGAGGTGGTGCTTGCAAAAATGGCTAAACCAGTTATTGCATCCATGGGTGATGTTGCTGCTTCTGGTGGTTATTATATCGCTTGTGCAGCTGATACTATTATGGCAATGCCTACTACTATTACCGGATCAATTGGGGTCTTTGGGATGATTCCTAATGCAAAGAAACTTCTTAATGAGAAGATTGGTGTCTCATTTGATGAGGTCTCTACTAATGCTAACTCTGGATATGGAACTCTTGTTGCTCCAATGACTCCTTATCAATTGGCTATAACACAAAAGAGTGTTGAGCAGGTTTATGATGTCTTTATCTCACATGTGGCAGAAGGTCGTGGCATGACCAAAGCTCAGGTTGATTCAATCGGACAAGGTCGTGTTTGGAGTGGTACAGATGCTAAACAGATTGGTTTGGTTGACCTCTTCGGAAATCTACAAGATGCTGTTAAGCTTGCTGCTTCCATGGTAAAACTTGATGAGTACAGAGTGGTTGAGTATCCTGTTCAGAAGGATCCTTTTGAAGAGATTTTAAGCTCGTTTGGCAAAAAGAAAGCTATGGTAGATGAACTTGCCAACCAACTTCCCGTATTAGGTGATGCCGTTAAAGCATTCAATATGATGAAGGATGAAGATAGAATTCAGGCTAGGATGCCAATGGATATTCGTTTCTATTAATAAACTGTTTAATCATTAATATAGTAAGGGGGGCTGATCATTGATCTGCCCCCCTTAGCCTTAAAAATGGATACAATTACTGATGAAAAGAAAGCACTCCGAAAACATGTGCGTGCTTTAAAAAGAGAGATGCCTGCCGCTTTGGCCGAAATAGAAAGTCAGAATGTTATCTCTATTCTTGAAAATTTGCCAATTTTTAAAGAGGCTAAGGTTATCATGGCATATTGGTCGATGGATGATGAGGTTGATATCAGGAAGGCTATTATCCGTTGGTCAGAATCGAAAAGGGTTATACTCCCTGTTGTTGATGGCGAAAGCCTGTTATTGAAGGAGTTCTCGGGACTTGAGGAGTTAAAGCCTGGCGATCTGTTTTCTATTCCTGAGCCTACTGGTTCAATAATTAGTGATTCTGAAAGAATCGAACTTATCGTAGTACCTGGAGTAGCCTTTAGCAAGAAGCTCCAACGAATGGGACGTGGGAAGGCATATTATGATCATCTATTAGATAGTTTGTCAGCCGTTCGGGTAGGTATTTGCTTCTCATGTCAGCTTTTTGACGAAATTCCTTGTGAACCCCACGATTTACTTATGGATTTTGTTATAACCCCTAATGAATTGATCAATAGTTAATCAATGGTATTTCTTTGATCATATTTACTCCTATTCTAGCGATTACGAGTCTTTTATATCGACATTTTCCAATCTAATGGTTTAAATGGCATCCTATTTGCGACCGCAGAATCGTTGACTAAAAGGATTAAGAACGAGCGTTCATATTTGTTATATTTGCGACTTTATTCATTGATTTGATTAGATAGTTCTTACAAATTGAAAAGGATAGCTATTAGAAGCGGTCAACAATGGATATGAAATATTGTTTTTGATACATGCAATTACAAATTAATAACTAAAATATTAACGATGAGTATTACGAAAGAGCAAGTCCTCGCTGCCCTCAGACATGTTAATGATCCTGATCTTCGAAAGGATCTGGTTACATTAAACATGATTGACAAGGTTGAAATAGAGGGTAATACGGTTAGGTTTGATATAGTCTTAACGACGCCTGCTTGTCCGATGAAGAACCTAATTCAGACAGACTGTATCGAAGCGATTCATACATATATAGGAAGTGATGTTGTAGTAGAAGCGAATCTGACATCAAAGGTTACAAGTAAGCGTAATCAAGCTGAATCAATGATGACCGGGGTTAAGAATATAATTGCGGTTTCTTCCGGTAAAGGAGGTGTTGGTAAAAGTACAGTGGCTGCAAATTTGGCAGTAGCTCTTGCTAAGACGGGTGCCAGAGTTGGGTTACTTGATGCCGATATCTACGGGCCATCAGTTCCTTTAATGTTTGGATTGATGGATGCTCGTCCTAGTGCAATTAAAAAAGATGGTAAAGACTTGATTGTTCCTATTGAGAAATATGGGGTACATCTTCTCTCTATTGGCTTCTTTGTTGACCCTGCTAAAGCTCTTGTATGGAGAGGGCCAATGGCTTCAAATGCCCTAATTCAGTTATTTAGTGAATCAGAGTGGGGTGAATTGGATTATGTAGTTATAGATATGCCTCCCGGAACCGGAGATATTCATTTAACGCTCGTTCAGCAGCTACCTGTTACGGGGGTTGTTATAGTGACTACACCTCAGGAGATGGCACTTGCAGATGCCAGAAAGTCTCTGGATATGTATACAGGAGATAAAGTCAATGTCCCGGTAATCGGTATTGTTGAGAATATGGCTTGGTTTACTCCTGCTGAATTACCTGAGAATAAATACTATATTTTTGGTAATGGGGGTGGGGAGCGTTTGGCTAATGAATCGGATGTTCCACTTTTGGGTAGGATACCCATCGTTCAATCGATCTGTGATGGCGGAGAGGTTGGAGAGCCAGTTGCGTTGAAAGAGGGAAGCATTGAATCTAATGCATTTAATGAGCTTGCTTCAGAGGTAGCAAGGCAGGTTGCTTTGCGTAATGCTTCAATTCCTCCAACAAGAAGGGTTGAAATAGATCCCAACACCTTGAGTTAATATTGAATTTACCAGGATTAGCTTATAAATAAAAGTGGTTTTAGGATAAAAGAATGTCTCAAATCACAATTTGATAAAGAAGGGCTAACTCATCTAGAGTTAGCCCTTTTTTAAATTTTCTTCAGTGAATAAGGCCGTTTGAAACAATTCGATATTTCACTAAAAGATTTAAATAGCAATACTTAAGAGAAAATAATGTTAGTTCCCGTGCTATTTAGTTTTCACGAAGGAATTCCTTTCGAAGCTTTGCCTGCTCTTCAGGAGTTAGTTTTTGGTAGTCAAATAAAGAAGACTCCCAATCGCCATACATAGGGTTAGGCAGTACGATAAAACGTTTTCCAAACTCGTTTCTCACGCTGTCGGTGATGAAGTTTCTTTCATAAGGGCATCTTCTCTCAAAGATGTCAGTAAAATCGTTTAGATTGTCACCAATCAGCATGATGATTTTATGGGTTTTAAGAAGGTTTTGCCGGCGTTCTTCTTTGTTTGAGGTGTTTGTTTTGAGCATTAGATGAGTGTCATCTGCCATAGGGAATCCAGCATGCTTTAAGTTTTTAATGGTAGCTTCCTTTTCCTCAACTTTTCTGTTAGAGATATAGAATACCTCTACATTCTTTGATGATGCATAATTAAGGAATTCAACCGCACCAGGGATCGCTAGTGCATTACTTTCAGCAACCCATTCACTCCATCCTTTTGGGTATACTGTTTTGTTAATTATACACCTCGCTTCAAATGGGCTATTATCCAGCACCGTTTCATCGATATCTACAACTATAGCGAGTTTGCCAGAGAGCGGTTTGCTTATTGTTTGATCCAATCGTAATTGGGCAAGATTGTATGCTTGGTAACAGAGTGCCTTCATCTCTCCGGCGCGTTGATACCAGATGGTTGCATTAAGTAAATGGTCATTGTTTATCTTCTGTCCGAAACCAGGGACATTGTTGAAGAGCGATACCACAACAAAAGCAAATAGGATTTTAGCAGTGTTCCTCATTTTTGTATTCTTAATTTATATCTTATTTATTTATCGTGAAAACATAAAAGGTACCTAAGCAACAACAAAAGTAGTTATTTGCTGAAGTCAATGGGGTTAATCTGACTCATGTGACGAAGGATAGCATTTCTTCTGCCAGCAACATAAGGAGATGGTTTTGCTGGGTTTCTTCTTCGAGGGTCTGGAAGGCAGGCTGCAATTGCTGCTGCTTCAGCTTTAGTTAATTGAGCCGGTTTCTTATTAAAGAAATGGGGAGCGGCAGCACCAACCCCATAATAGCCATTTCCCATTTCAGCCACATTAAGATAGACCTCCATGATTCTCTCTTTACTCCAAAATACTTCAATCAGTACGGTGAAATAGACTTCTAATCCTTTTCTTAACCATGTTCTGGCAGGCCATAAGAATACATTCTTTGCTGTTTGTTGAGAAATGGTTGAAGCCCCTCTTTTCTTACGGCTATGTTCGTTATGTTTTCTGGCTTTATCTATTGCGTTAAAATCAAATCCGTAATGTTCAAGGAATAATTGGTCTTCAGATGCAACAACAGCCCGAACCATATTAGGTGAGATTTCATCTATGGATGTCCACTTTTTATGAATCCCAACCGGATCACCGGAGAATAAACCTTCGACTAGTCGAATCACCATTAGAGGGGTAATCGGGACTCTGACAAAACTATAGAGAATGGTAGTTGCAAGAGATGATAAAAAGAAAAACAAAACAATACGCAATGTCCATCGTATTATGTTCTTTTTGAGGTTTTTCGTTTTCATTTATTGTTAGTTTGTCTTTCAATTCCCCCGAAGGTTATTACATCAGAAATATTGGAAATATCTCTTAGAATTCTCAAATGATGTTGTTGCTTTGATTATGAGGAAACCTTTTTATGTGGGATTTGTTTTTCTATCTTTAACAGTTTGTCAGAAGACAAAATTACAAAAGCAAAGGTTAATTGTATTAGAATAAAATGAAAAGTAAATAGTATGAAGAATTTTATTTATCAAAACCCAGTCAAGATACTTTTTGGAAAAGGTCAGATTGGTCGCTTACAGAATGAAGTGCCAAAGGAGGCTAGGGTAATGCTAACCTATGGTGGAGGGTCTATTTTTAAAAATGGTGTTTATCATCAAGTTATCGAGGCATTAAAAGGTTACCATATAATCGAGTTTGGCGGCATAGAGCCAAATCCACGTTTTGAAACATTAATGAAAGCGGTTGCTGTCGCAAGGGCAGAAAACATAGATTTTCTGCTGGCAGTTGGTGGAGGGTCAGTTATTGATGGAACTAAGTTTATTGCTGCAGCGGTGCCTTTTGAGGGAGATCCGTGGGATATACTCTCCAAAGGAGCAAGGATTAAAGATGCTGTTAAACTTGGTACTGTACTTACACTACCAGCTACAGGCTCAGAAATGAATAGTAATTCAGTTGTCACCAACGAAAGGCTGCAACGAAAGCTTGCTTTTGCATCTCCTTATGTTTATCCTCTGTTTTCGATTCTTGATCCAGAGGTGACCTACTCTTTGCCAAAAAGACAAGTAGCTAATGGGTTAGTAGATAGTTTCGTTCATGTTATGGAGCAATACATGACAATTCCATCAGATGCTCCATTAAATGATAGACTGGCTGAGTCTATTCTTAAAACTTTGATTGAGTTAGCCCCGGATGCATTGAAAGAGATACCAGACTATGAGAACCGAGCTAACTTAATGTGGTCAAGTACCATGGCTTTAAATGGTTTAATTGGGCTTGGAGTTCCTAATGATTGGGCAACCCACGGTATCGGACACGAACTAACTGCATTACATGGAATTGATCATGCGGTCACACTAGCGATCGTTCTTCCTGGATTACTTCGGGTTATGAAGGAGCAAAAAAGAATAAAACTTCTTCAGTATGCTGAACGAGTTTGGAATCTTACTGAGGGTTCTGAAGAGGAGAGAATAGAAAAGTGCATTCAACTCACTGAGGACTTTTTCCGTTCTACAGGGATCTTAACCCGCCTTTCTGAGCACAATGTTGGTTTTGAAACTATCGATGAGATAGTTAAAAGGTTTAGTCTTCCTGGTGCACGTAGACTTGGGGAGCTTGGCAATATTGATGCCGATAAGATTAAGCAAATATTGGTTTCTAGGGTATAATGAATTTGAGTAATTTAGCCGGAATCTAATAAGCCTTTCGGCTTTTCTATTATGGATAAAATAATCAGGCTCTTTATAGTGTTTTTGGGTTTATTCTCTTCAATGTTTAGTTATTCGCAAGAGTTAAAGCCATTACGTGAGGATATTCTATTTCTTTCTTCCCATCTCACTTATTTGGCCTCAGATAAACTAGAGGGGAGAAATACTCCTTCTGTTGGCCTTGATTCGGCAGCTCAGTACATCGAGAAGACATTTATTAAATTGGGTATTCCACCAGCCTATCCTACCTATCGAAATAGTCTTGGATTATCAAGAGTAAGATTAGGTCCTAATTCTTCTTTTTCAACCCGAAACGGGAGTGGTGTTGTAACTAAATTCAAGATTAAATCTGATTTTATTCCTTTTGATTTCTCCTCACAGGACTCGATAACAGCTCCTGTTATATTTGCTGGTTTTGGTTTGAATAGTAATGAGGCCAATTATAATAATTACAAAGAGATCAATGTAAAAGGTCGTATAGTAATATTACTGACTGGAGTGCCTTCCTCTTCTGACTCGACCAACTATTTCAAGAGACATGAGACCAATGTGGCTTATTCTGTTGAGTCAAAAGTTCAAACCGCCATCAAAGCTGGTGCTGTTGGGGTTATTGTCATTACTGACCCTGAAAAGCATCTCTTATTGAATCCTGTTGGATATCCCTGGCCTGAACTCTATAAGAATTTTCCATTAGATGCGTCTCCTTGGCGGATGACAGATACTATCAAACAAAGGATACCGGTCTTCCATGCTGGTGAGTCTTTTGTGAATACTATTTTTGGAAGTGTAAATAACCTTAAGCAACTGGTTAGTCGATTGAATAATGGGGAGTCTCTGAAATCACTGCAGCCGGCATTAAACCTTGTCTCTATGAAGTCGACGATTTATGATGAGCCAATAGATGCAGATAATGTAGCAGCTGTAATTACTGGGTCAGATCCTGATCTTAATCATCAGGTTATCGTTATAGGGGCACATTACGATCACTTAGGTATGCTAAAAAAGTATACAAAAGGGGATGATTATATCTTTAACGGAGCTGATGATAATGCTTCTGGTGCCAGTTCAGTACTAGCTATAGCTAGGAATTTTATGTTGCAGCCGTTAAAACCAAAGAGAAGTGTAATCTTTGTTTTGTTTGCAGGTGAAGAGAAAGGATTATGGGGTTCTAGGGCATTTGTAAATGCGCCTCCTGTCCCAATATCATCAATAGTAGCAATGATTAACCTAGACATGGTTAGTCGTTCCGCGGATACTCTCTATCTTGAGGGAGCCTCAAACAGCCCTGCACTTACTCAGATCGTGAAGGATATCAACAGTGATTTTGGTTTTAAATTGATCACCCCGAAGGGTAATGCTTTTCAGGGTAGCAGCGATCATGCCCCCTTTGCAGGAAAAGGTGTTCCTTTTGTGTTTTTCTTTACTGGTCTACATAAGGATTATCATCGTGTCACGGATGAGATTGTTAAATGCGATTTTGAAAAGGCAACTCAAGTTGCGCGTTTAGCATTTCTTACCGCATGGCGTATCTCAAATGAAATAAGTACCTATTAGTCGAATTTTTATTTTATTAACTTTAGCAAAAAATTGAATATGAAAAGAATCGTCTTCTCTCTACTCCTGGTTACTCTATTTAGTATTGGTAATGCTCAGGATTTTAGTCTTAAATTGAAACCTAAAGCGGGAAGTAAGGTAACTTACACAATGACCGTTGACGGGAAAACTACACAAAGTATGATGGGACAGGAAATAACTATGAATACCACCTCTAGTGGTAGTCAAGAGGTCTCATTTACCAAAGTTAATTCTGATGGGTCTATTCTCTTTAATGAGAAGAGTGTGGTTGATTTTGTAAAGATTTCATCGGCTGCCATGGATACGACAATGAATCCTGGAGAAAATGGTATCGAGAATTATACTGTAACTGTTGATAAGCTTGGTAATATACTTTCAAAGAAGAGCCTTAAGACTGATGATAAATCTTCTGGTATGGGTGGTATGATGGGCGCATCAAGCGGGTTATCAGCTTTTATTACTATTCCTGATGGAAAGATTAAAGTTGGTGATTCTTGGACAACTGACAGAACTGATACTATCGAGTTTATGGGTGGTAAGGTGGTTAATACAATAACAGCCGAGTATACTTTGGTTGGTGAGGTTAAAAAAGGGTCAACTAAATGTCTTGAGTTTAAGACGATTGCTAATATCAGCAGCGAAGGATCTACTTTATTACAAGGTATGGATGTCCAGATTGAAGGTACAGGTAAGATCGCCGGTACAGTTTGGGTTGAGTTAAAAACGGGTGTTATTTATGGGGACGAATCAAACAATAATACTCAAATGACTCTTGCGCTCAGTGGCCCGCAATCAATGACTATTCCAATGGTTCAAGAAATGAAGGTAACTAGGGTTCGCAAATAGACTCTATAAGCATAAAGATAAAGAGCCATTGATGTAATTTCAATGGCTCTTTTTTTTGGATATAATGAATGTTAGTTTTCAAATGATCAGAATTAATCAATTGGGGATCCATAAAATTGAATTCCCTGTTCCTTCAGCATTTTCTTCCCAGTCTTTGTTATCAGGATCAAGAATCCACTCTCCATCAACAATGAACTTGTAAAGAACTTTACCTTTGGGTAGATATAGGCTAATTGTCCATCGATCTCCTTTTTTTAGCATTTCAAAACTCTCTTGTTCCCAATTATTAAATGTCCCTGTAACGATTACTTTCTTTGCTAGTTTATACCTATTTAAGTTAAAAGTATAGTTTGGATGTAGAATTAGCAAGGAATTGGTTATTCCATTACTGGTTCTAGTCATAGGATTTTTAGGATCAATAATCCATTCTCCATCTACAATGAACTTGTATTCATGATTACCGGACCCTAGTACATAATCACAAACCCATGAATTACCATTTTTGACCATCTTTATCTCTGAGGTATTCCAGTTGTTAAAACTTCCTGAAAGAATAACATTTTTTGCCTGAAGGTAGCCGTCTAGTTGAAATTGCACGGAATCGCCTATAGCAATTACAGAGTTAAAGTCGTTGTGCCCATCAGGAACTCTATTAGGGTTTTTTGGATCTGACATCCACACGTTATCTGCAATAAACTTATAAGAGTGAGTTCCATCGTTGAGCCATACAGGAAGATACCATAGATCTCCTTTTTTTAGAAGTTTAACATCAGAAGGGTTCCAATTATTAAAGCTTCCGGCAAGATATACTTTATGAAAATCTTTTTCTGAGCGTAATTCGAATTGATGATTTGGTATAAATAGGACAGAGTTCTCACCTCCCTGTAAGTCGTCTGTCGTCAATTGGTTTGATTCATCAATACGCCATTCTCCATCAATTATATACTTGTATTCGTAATAACCTGGCTTAAGCGGTAATGAGATAAACCAACCGAGAGCATTCTTATGCATCCTTAATTGTTGTGTATTCCAGTTGTTAAACGAACCAGAAAGGACAACTTGGTTTGCATTCCGAAAACCCAATAACTGGAATGTGCTACTATCAGAGGTTATTGTTACCGCTTTTTCATTTTTTAATTTGTTATAACCCCAGTTTATATGAGATATCTGTGGAGGATTTGGTTGGCTGTAAAATGAGGATAGAAATGGGATATTCAGATTTAGGGTAATGCCTTTGTTATCTATCTCTTTCCATAGAACTACTCTTTTGTCTTTTCTCTTTTTTGTAAACCATATCTCTCCTTTGTAGGTAAATGTTGTTTTGGCGTTAAGCGCTGTGTGATAAAGTACTGAATCAATGCCAAAGAGATCTCTTAATTGCTTTAATTCTGTTTGAGAGTAATTAGTCTTTAGTTCAAATATTAGTTTTCCATTCTCAATTCGACATACATCTTGTTCAATTTGGGCAGAGGAATTGAAAGAGATAAATATCAATGCAATGAATGTGAAAAATATAAATAGTTTCCTGTTCATGAGATCTAAATCTATTTATTACCTATAAAGGTTATCTGTAAAATTGTAGCTTAGTATGATTACTAATTGCAATTGTTATAGAAAACAATCTGTTATTAGATTTCCTACATAACATTCTAATTGATTTGATTGTTTTCTTGTTTTGTTCTATGCTGAAGTTAATATCATCTAACTTACATTATTCAGTTATAACCTGTATATATGAGAAGGTTTCTTTTCTAAGATTAATAGTTATTATTTTATCATAAAAGAAGTCGTACCCAAGCATACCATCAATAGATACTCCATATGCTTCACTCATTTTACTGAGGCTTGTGAGAATAACCTTCTGATTGTTTTGATCCTTATTTCCGATGATAATGTTGTTCAATTCGCCTGAAAGGATTTCAACCGTTTGGTCACCTGCCCCTTTAAGTGTCGATCTCTTTTTTATCGTTACCATTGATAGCACTGATTTACTCAGATTATTATCTAGAACATTACATTCTGCACCAGTATCAAAGCAGAAGTTGAGCCTTCTCCCGTTAATTTTACCCTCAAGATAGACAATATTATTTTTAAAGTCAATATCTATTGATTTCTCTGTTGGTTCGTTTTGATTATTGAGCCTGTTCCCTTTAGAATCTATTTTGATAAGTTTAAGCTGATTCATACTAGGCATAAATACTATTTCGAAGTTTTTGAGAAGGGAGAGCCCAAATAATCCTAAGATTTTGATCTTTCTTGTATTTTCAAGATGACTTAGACTGGCTGTAGAAACACGTTGTTTGGTAAATCTAAGACAATCTACATTTAGTGTGTCTACCATGATTTCTCCTGATTCGGCCACCGAACCGCTTATTCCTGATCCGGCAATGTCTTTTGAATGAAGATGGTTTCGGAAATAGTTTATATTCAGGGTGACTGCAGATGCTCCGGTATCAAATAGTAGATTTCCTTCTACTCCATCTATCTTGGCGTCGATCATGAATAGGTGTCCTGAACGCTTTAATGGAATCGTAACCTCATTCATTTCAGGAATTGGATCTTGTAATCGATCAAAGGAGGTTTCAATATTGAGACAGAACGAAGTAGGTTTTTTATTAGTGTGATTATTTAATTCGCAGTTTTCTAGAGCTGATGAGTGATTAGGTATACCTAGAAATAGAATAAAAAGAATGGAGGTATTAAGGATTTTATTCCACAGGATTCTTCTATATGTGTGAACATATCTCCTGTTGGCTATAGATGGGATACTTGCATTAAATTTATGTGAATATGTAATTGTTAGATAGTTCATTTCTTTTTGTCACATTGTATGTCAAGTTCAATTAAATACTCAAAATGGTTGAGCGAAAATAAAAACACCCGATAGTGTGACGACTATCGGGTGTTTAGGTTACAGAATTAACAGAGATTAATACTATTTAACGAGTACGATCTTTCCGGTTAATATCTTTTCTGTTCCCGGATCGCTTGTCCCTGATCCAACAAACTTGACCATGTAGATATAGACCCCAGATGGGCAAGCTTTGCCATTTGAATAACCATCCCATCCAGCATTAATATCATCGGATTGATAGATTACCATTCCATGTCTATCGAAGATAGTTAGATTGAATTTCATTGTTGGGTCGGAAGAAATGAACCTGTAGACATCGTTGATGCCGTCACCATTAGGCGTGAATGCATCAGGGGCTGTGAGAACACCTGAGTTACACATATTAACTACGATAGTATCACTGACTGCGCAACCTTCATTGCTAACAGTGACGTAATAGATTCCTGATTCGGTTACCTCACGTTTCCTGGATTGTGTGTAGTTATCCCACATGTAGAATTGATTGCCAGTTGATATACCAGCATCAAGTGTAATCGGTTCGCAAGTAAAGATAAATAGATCTTCTCCAAGATTTACGAATGGACGAGGTACTACTTTAACGGTGACAGCAGCTGTATCTCTACATCCGAAGTTAGAACGGCCACGTACTACGAAAGTCTCTGTAAGTGTAGGATATCCTTTAACAATTGGACCATTGAGAGTGTCTAGTGTCGGGGTATTATTCCATGTGTAAACAGAGGCACCTGATGCAACCAAAGTGAACAGTGAGTCTCTACAAACAGATGTGTCTGATTGTGTCACTATGATATTTGGTAACGGCATCAAGGTTAATTGCATGCTATCAACAGCGTAACCACAAGGTGCAGCACCAGTAGATGTTAATTTTAGATAAATGGGTAACCCATTTTTGATGTCATTTACACCAGGTGTGTAAGTCGGATTTTTATCCGTCGGATCATCAAATACTCCATCCCCCGAAGTTGTCCATTCTCTAGAAATGCAATCATTAGAGACAACATTTTTAAAGGTATAGGTTTCGTCGGCACATATAGAGTCATTAGGTCCTACTATAACTGTTGGCATCGTTTTAATAACAATTTCTCTCTCAACGCAAGCTGTTATACCACAAGAGCTATTCCAGTTTGCATAATAGGTTGTTGTTGTAGGAGGTATTGGTGCAATCAAGGTGTCGCCTATTCCAACCAGTGTTGCGCGGCAACCATCGACATACCATTTAACGGTATCACCATTTCCTCCAATTACCCAGAGCATGATATTCCCGTTTTCAATGTTACAGTATGATTTTCTTTCTGTACCAATTGAATCAGGCATGATGGCTTCACTAACCTTAACGATTACAGGAACATAATCTGAGACTCCACAGATGTTTTCGTTACGTACTAGATATGTTGTGGTTACCTGAGGAGCAAACAATGTAAATGGACTTTCCTTGCCAATAGGGATTGTATCTGTTGGTCTTACCTCGAACCAGCGGATTAGAGTTCCATTTCCTCCAGATGCGGAAAGCGTGATGTATTTAACATTACCCGGGCAATACCCTGTAGTGTCAACTTCTGCTGTTGTCGGAGGTAAAGGCGTGTTTACAAAGATTTCTCCTGATGCACACTCGGTAACTCCACAATGATTTTCCCAACGTGCAAAGTATTGGGTTGGTACATTTGGAGCAGGTATCTCAAGGGTTTTGCCAGTCCCGATTTCAATTCCATCGCAGCCGTTGATATACCACCTTACTGTTTCTCCATATGAGGAGAGGGTATCTCCATAGCCTCCTACAATTGATAGAGTTACTGTTTGAACGGTGCCCACACAATAATTATTGGAATCTACAACTATAGTGTCAGGTGCTATCGGATTAGGGATTACGGTAATAAGCGTAGAATCGCATGCCGAAGTGCCACAAGTATTGGTGTATCGAGCGAAATACCATGTTGATGTGTCAGGGGCTGCAATTGTAATTACCGGGGTGGTTCCTATTATAGATGATCCACAACTTTGAGCGAACCATTCTATTGATGTTCCATTTCCACCGTTGGCTGAAAGAGTAATATTACCTGTAAATCCTTTACAGAATTCATTTGTATCTGCCACAAAACTTACCGGAGGTAGTGGCGTGTCTATTAGAAGGGTTACAGAAGAACATGCGGTTGTATCACACCTGTTGGCTACAGCAGCATAATAGGTGGTTGTTGAGTCAGGAGTGCTAATTGTTAAAGGATTTGTTTTGCCTAGAACAGTGCCATTGCATGAATCCTGGAACCAGATGATGGTATCAAGAGGCGTAAAATTACCCACAGCTGTTAAGGTAACTGTTCCAGTCAAAGAGCAGGCTACTGGGGGATTTGCCTCAAGTGTGTCAATTGTGCCCGGGTTAGGATAAACATCCACCCTCATTCGTGTACATTCACTTTCTCCGCAAGCATTTTCCCATCGAGCAAAGTAGAATGTAGAATCAGTTGGTGCATTAATCAGTAACGGATTTCCAACGCCAAGATCTTCTCCGGTACATGAATCTTTAAACCATCTGACTGAGCTTCCAACTCCACCTTGAGCCGTTAGAAGAATTGCCCCTACTTGTCCCGTACAGAAGTCGTTCTGATCTGAGAACAATGTATCAGGTTTAACAGGTTGAGGAATTACAACAACCTCAAATGATGTGCATAACGAGACGTTACACTTGTTTTTATACCTGAGGTAATAGGTTGTAGTGGAATCAGGAGCTGTAATGGTTATGGGGTTTCCAGTCATCAGAGGAGTGAGTCCACATCCATCTGTAAACCATTGGATGGTATCTCCAATTCCACCAAAGGCTTCTAATGTGATATTTGATATGGTTGTTGCACAATAATAATTGGTGTCAACTGCAACGCTGTCAGGAGGCAGTGGCTGTGGTTGTACTGCAATTAAAACTGAATCGCAATCTGAAACACCGCAAGCATTAAACCATCTTGCATAGTACCATGTTGAGTCAGTGGGTGCCGCAAGTGTAATATCAGGAGTTAGTCCTACGATTGGCCCATTACAGCTATTCTTGTACCACCTTAATACGTCACCTCGGCCACCAGCGGCATGAAGTGAGATTGAGGTAATCGTACCGTAACAGAAACTTGCTGTATCAGCATACGCTGAATCAGGTACTATGGGCAATGGTAAAACAACAATAAGTATTGAGTCAGCATCGGCTACACCGCAATTACTTTCCCATCTTGCATAATACCAAAGGCTATCATTAGGAGCTGTTACTACTATATGATCACCCTTTCCAACAAGCGAATCTCCAGCTGCTTTTGCATACCAGAATAGGGTATCTCCACTTCCACCAGTAGCTGAGAATGTTAACTGTGTGACTGTCCCCGGACAGTAGAAGTTTCTACTCACTGCCACTGAAGTGACTGGCTCAGGAAGAGGTTTTACAGAGGTTTGTACTGTTGTTCTGTTTGAGCAGGAGTTAGGATCTGAGGCAATATAGGTGATTGTGAAGTTTCCTGCACCTGCTGTCTGAGGCGTAAATGTTGCAGTTCCATTGCCGTTATCTTGAATTCCAGCACCGGTGAAGACGCCTGTGGCAGGTGATCCTGTCAATGTTACAGGGGTATCATCTATGCAATAGTTGGCATCTAACCCTGTAATAGTAACTGTGGGTAATGCATAAACAGTTGTCTTGAACACAGTATCAGCCTGGCAACCATTCATATCTGTGACATTGTAAGTAATGTCATAAGGGCCACCAACACCTGCTACAGAGGGCTTAAATACTCCCATTCCAATGTATAATGGCTCAACTCCTGTTCCGGTAATGTTACCAAATGGCATGTAGTTTCCTACGAGTGTGTCGTTAGGAGCGTCAATGCAATAAGAGGTTTCAAGCCCTTCAATAATCGGGATTGGTAAGGCATTAACGATGATAGTTGCAGTTGCTTCATTCTCGCAATTGAAACTATCTGTGTAGTTGTACTTAATGGTATGAGTACCACTTCCTGCAATAGCTGGGTCAAACGTGGCTGAGCCGGGGGTGGTGTTTGTAATGCCAGGACCTGAGAATGTACCTCCTGGTGTTGGTGTTCCGGTTACTGTAACAGCAGGTGAGTTGACGCAAATACGAGCTGGCAGTCCTGCTATGGTTACTTGAGGTAATGCATGAACAGTTGTATAGGCCGTATCTCTATTAACGCAACCATTATTAGATATGAATGTATAGACAATTGGCCAGGGACCGCCCACTCCAGCTTGTGAAGGGGTAAATGTTGCATTACCTGCTGCGCCAGGTTGGATGCCAGGCCCACTGAAAGTACCAAACGGTGCCTTATTTCCTATAATAACAGCTGGATTAGCATCGACACAGTAGTCGGCATCGAGATTTAAAATACTGAGATTTGTAGGTGGGAAAACAATAACTTGTTTGGTTATTGAATCATCACATCCTTCGGAACTAGTATAGGTGTATCCAATAGTGTGAGTGCCGGGTCCAGCAACAGACGGGTTGAATGATGCTGTTCCATTTGGATTAGATGTAATACCAGGACCGAAGAAAGTGCTGTTTGTCGCGTGATTTCCATATAGGTAATCAACAGGAGAATTGAAACAGTATGATGCTTCTAAACCTGTGAAATCTACCTCTGGTTTTGGTGCAACTGTGACTTCGAGTTCAGCAATATTTGTACAATTATTTCCATTGGTGTATTGGTAAGTAATCGTGTATGGGCCACCTATGCCAGCTGTCTGCGGATCAAAAGTGGCTTGTCCGGGAGTTCCATTGTTGATGCCTGGTCCTGCAAAATAGCTATTGGTAGTATTGTTGCCAATTAGGGCTTGTGGGCCTGCGTCAATACACACGGTGCTGGATAGTCCAGTAAATGATACTACAGGTAAATCGTAAACAGTAGTGTTTTGAGATACGGAGTTGGTACAACCATAAAAGTCTGAATAGGTATAGGTAATAGGATAGGTTCCTACGCCAGCCGTAGCTGGACTGAATTTGGCTGCTCCGTTAGCAGGCATAATGACGCCTGTGCCGGTGATGAGCCCCATTGGAGCCATGTTTCCATTTATATCATCATCGTCACTATTGAGGCAATAAGTTGGATTTAGACTTAGAAGAGCTACAAATGGCTTTTCTCTGATAAAGGTTGTCATTGTGGTATCATCAGAGCAACCATTTGGTGCTGTATAGGTGTAAGTAACCGAATAGGTGGTACCATTGGTTAGTCCGGCTGGATTAAATGTTGTAACTCCTCCGGTGGTGCTTACGCCTCCTGTTCCTGTAAAGCTGCTATTGGTTGTGAAGTTACCGTGTAGTGTGTCCGCCGCACCGCCTTCACAATAGTAGGCGTCCAATCCGGTGAAAGAGGCTACTGGATTAGATTTAACGACAACCTGAACGTTGGCACAATTACTATTAGCGCAGCTATTTGTCCATTGCGCAAAATAAGTGGTAGTGGTTGTTGGGGCAGCAATCGTCAGAGGATTACCTTGTCCTATAATCTGATTACTACCACAGAAGCCGGTATACCATACTACTGATTGGCCTGAGCCACCTACAGCCGTCAATGTGATGTTAGTTAGTGTTCCTTTACAGAACGAGGTTGAACTGGCTGTTACACTTGTAGGTGTTACAGGTAGTGGCTTAACTGTGATTGTGATTGAATCACAGGGGCTTGTATTACATATGTTTTCGTAATAAGCAAAGTATTTAGTGGTAGTTGCAGGGGGTGTAATGATTGCTTGGTTTCCAATCCAAATAGGTGTTGATCCGCAAGAGCCAGCTGTCCATTTGAGTGTAGTCCCTGACCCACCAAGTGCTGTAAGTGTAATTGGGGTAGTTGATCCGAAGCAAACTTCTGTTTGAGTTGCTGTTATACTGGTTGGTTTTTCAGCTAGAGCATTTACATGCACTATTACCTGTTTACATTCAGACACTCCACAGCTACTTTCCCATCTGCCGTATAGTACAGTTGTCGTTAAAGGAGTTCCTATTGAGAGTGAGTTTCCTTCTGAGAAATAGGTGCCACCACAACTATTGGTATACCATCTGAAAATATCGCCTGAGCCACCTGTCACAGTAAGTGTAACATTGCCTATACCCGCACAAGCATCAGGATTACTATTACTAATTGATATAGCTGGTGTAGGTAACATCAGAACATGGACAGTCAATGCGATTGCCGATGAAACACCACATGGATTTTCCCAGCGAGCGTAGTAGATGGTGGTTGTGTCAGGGGAGAGAATGGTCAGAGGAGATCCTTTTCCCATTAATTGAGTACATGCATTGTCATAATACCATTTAAGGGTATCACCAGAGCCACCTGCTACAGAAATCGTAATGTTACCGGCATCTGTTTCGCAGAAGTAGTCACGGTTAGTTGAAGCTACGAGTGGAGCAACCGGCAGGTTATATTTGGTGCTGATTACAAAGGTGGTGTCTTTTGTGCAACCATTGGCATCTGTAATATGTAAAGAGTAATTACCGGTAGAGAGATTAATAAGGCTATCAGTAGTTGCTCCGGTGTTCCATAAGTATGTATAGGGTTTTGTTCCTCCCGTGACTTTAGTAAAGATAGATCCATCATTGCCTGCTGGGCAGGTAACTTTGTTAACAATGGGTGCTATGTATTTTGAGGCTATATTGGTTTTAGAGTAAAAACCATCTGTTTGTCCCGATGAAACTAAAAAAGTTGATCCAAAACTTAGCGATTGTGTGAAACTACCGCCGATAAGAAGAGTAGAGGGTGAGCTGGTTGAAACGGTGTAAGCGATTTCATTTCCACCACCACCATGAGCAATGGTTTTAAGAATACTTCCTGATTTATCTATTCTACATGCAAAAAGATCAAGACCCCCTTTTGAGGTTAGAGTCTCTGTACCAAAGGTTGCTGAACCAGAGAACGATCCAACAAAAACCATCTCATGGTTTGTAAAAGAGTTAATGGCATAAGCTTTATCATCTCCTAGTCCTCCAGCTCTTACTGCCCAGGCATGAGTCCCGTTTAGAGACCAAGCTGAGGCAAAAACATCTAATCCACCATTACTTGTTAAAGTTTGGCTTCCAAAGGTGGCTGTATTTCCAAACCATCCGGTTATAACCAATTGATTATTGTTGATTATCATTGATGAAGGATAATCGTCGAACGCGCCACCTGCATTTTTAGCCCAGATAGGTGAACCATATCTGTCATAGGCAGCTAGGAAAATATCGTTTGCTCCAGCACCTGTGAGCGTAGTTGAGCCTATTGTCAGGCTTGACTGCATGGTTCCTGTGACATAAACGTTACCTGAGTTATCGGCTACTATGGCTGTTCCGGTTTCAGTAGACGAAGTTCCAGCTTGTGCTATCCATTCAGGAATACCTGCACTATTCCATTTGACAACAAAGATGTCTTTTCCTCCGTTGGCAACCAGCGTTTGGTTTCCAAATTGAGCTGCTCCCTCAAAGGCTCCGGTCAGATAGATGTTGTCATTATTGTCAATGAACATTCCGGTTGCTCTGTCATTTAGCGCACCCCCGGCAGTTCTTGCCCACATTTGGGATCCAAGAGAAGAGTACCTTGCAATAAAGATATCCTCACCACCTTGGCTGTTTTTTGGGAGTGTTCCAAAGACAGCATAATCGGTGAAATAGCCAGAGATAGTAATCTCGCCTGCATTATTGATAGCGATAGCTGTTGGAGCATCGTTATTTGTACCTCCAATTTGTCTAACCCACTGAATTACTCCGCTAGAGTTGTAAGCAGCAAGGAAGACATCGGTGCCTCCATTACTGATGAGCGTATTGCTACCAAATGTTGCGGAGCCGGAAAATGTTCCAGTGACATAGTGATTGCCCGATGCATCATAGACAGAGGCAATGATAGCATCAGCACCCTGACCACCGATTTTACGTGTATTACCCCACGTGTTGGTGTCAACGCCGAAAGAGATAGGGGTAGGGGTGTCAATACGCCAGGAACCCTGATAGGTACAGTTTGCGGCATCTTTGATGTTAACGGTGTAGGTGCCTGTAGAAAGATTAGAAATTGATGATGAGGTACTACCTGTGCTCCAATTGAATGTATAAGGAGGGTATGAAGAAGATGCTGTAATTGAGATAGACCCGTTGTTTGAGGTCGGGCAAGAAATGTGCTGAACAACCGGAAGAATATTAAGATTGCAATAGTCGCCATTCCATTGCCATAAGTCATTGAAATAGATTGGGCCAGCAGCACTTCCAGAAACCACGTAGGCATTATTTCCAATCACAAAAGCTGCTGCTTGTCTACGTGCATTTCCAGGGAGTGAAGCTTTTTGAACCCAGGCATCAAAAGAGGGGTTATAGAGCCAGAAGTCTTTGAGGGTAGATACGCCATTGTCGCCAGTTCCAACCCAGCCCTGATAATTGAGGGTATAGCTAACAGTAAATGCTCTGGCTGATCCGGGGAAGTTGCTTTTTTGCGACCAACTATCTGTTGCCGGATCATACGCATAAAGCTGGCTTTGATATCCAGCATTATATCCTAATCCAACATAACCATGAGTTAATGTGGTGAAAACAGCGCAGAAAGCTCTTCCTCCGGCTGGATAATTTGATTTTGCTACCCAGGTGTCGGTTACAGAGTTGTACTGATAGAAGTCGTTAAGAAAGGTCCCGTTGTATCCTAAACCCATATAACCGTTTCCGGCAAGGGTAAAACCTACAGCACCTTGTCTCTGAGACCCGTTAAAATCATTCTTCTGTGACCATGTATTGGTGGTTGATGACCAACTCCATACATCCTTTAGGAAGTTACCGTTATAGCCGGTAGCAACAAGAGCATCGTTGCCTAATGGTATTATAACTGCCTCACTTCTTCCAGAACCTGGAATGTCAGCTTTTTGAGTCCATGTTTCAGTCGTGGGATCATACTCCCAAAGATCTTTTTTATACGATCCATTGTACCCTAGTCCCAGGTACCCTTTTCCGTTTATTGAAAAGGCTATTGCACCTTGTCGTGATTCTCCTGTTAGTGAGGTTTTAGATAGCCAGGTGTCCTGACCAAATAGAAGACTTCCCTTGAGGAGTATGAGGGAAAGAAGCAGGTAAAAATGACTTTTAATAGTTTTCATCAGTTCCTCATTCGTGGATTGGAAATATAATCAATAGGTTATTTTCAAACTATCGAGTTGGCTTTTGCTAACTGTTGGAGGGAAATGTCCCTTTTCTAAATTAGCTTTGACCAAACCGGCAACTTTCAAAGCATCTTTTTCGGTTGAGAATGCCTTGTTGCCTTCAATCACTGGTATTGTAGGTTGGTTTATCATCACTTTATTGTTTTTAATGATTTGATAACCCCAGCCTCCAGCCGTTTTGATTGATTTAACCAGAAATTGGTCGTGTCCTTTCTTTTTGTTAGTATTCTTAGATACTTTGACAGATTGTGGTTGATTGTAGTTCTCGTGAAACTTGTAATCTTTAGTCGTAACAAATATATTAACCTCTTCCGCTTTTACAAAACGAAAACAGACCAATGTGATAAACATTAGTCCTAAAATGAGTGAATATCTAATTTGCGCTTTGTGCATTCCGATTTGTCATGGAGATTTTTGACAAGAGGTTTATTTACTTTTAGACAATCAAAAGTAGCCTAAGGTTGTATCTTTTACTTAGTAGTATTCGTAGCTGTAGAGTAACGAATATGATGCAATTGTATCGGTTTGTGGGTCATATTTCATGCTTGTTGTGCTGCATATCCGGTCGTTTTCATCATATTCATGTCTTTGTGAGTCTAACAGTTTTCCGTTAAGTAGTTTTCGCTCATTGAATATTTCACGCCCTTTTTGGTCAAGTTCAACATTAGTGAGGTATATTCCATGTATGTCTTCTCTCTTTTCTGAATAACCGTTTTCTGTATATTCTTTTGACAACTTAGCAACAAGTCGTCCATCAATAACTTGTTTCTCAACTATAACCCGTCCCATTTCATCATAAAACAAGGCTTTTTCACTTTGTTGCCCATCGCTGTTTTCAATATGGGAGGTTATGTTCTGCTGTTCATTGAATTCATAAATCTCTTCGGCTATTACTTCCTCGTTTTCATCAGTGGTGATGATCTTTAGGTTTTGATCTGAATCACGAATGAACTGTTTCGTAATGGTAGAATCCTCGTCATTATCTACTAAAACCTCTCGAATTAATTGACCTTTATCGTCATAGGTGAAGATGGTCTCAGTCGTCGATCCATCATCAAATCTATGAATCATTTTGATCACCTGTTGTCGATCATTGTATTCGTAAAAACGATCTTCTTTGGTCTCCATCGCTACGTCCTCAAATGTGCTCTGTAACCGAAGTCCGTTTTCAATCCGCAGTATACTTCTCTGCTCGATGTTCCCATAAATGTCGTAACCAATTTCCTCTATAGGCGTTCCGTCTTCAGAATATAGGGTCTCAGAAATAATGGTTTTGTTAGATAGGTCTTCATTATCAAGTTCTTGTAGCTTGTGCGAGATTTGGTAGATTGCTCTTTTCTTAAGATTCAATTTCATTGGGTGATTTTTGGAAGACAATAAGGACAAATATATGGAATTCACGGCTTTTACCAAGTGAATAATCCAAAAAAAATCGGATAAAAATGAAGTTTTAACAATAGCCTCACTTCGAGGGTTCAATGGTAGTTTTGTTTACTGTTTAACTTGCTGTTAATGAGTAAAGAGAATCTCACTTTACAAGCACTGTCCCGATTACCTAAAAATTCTTACTGAAGATTTGATCATATTGATGTTTATCAAGAACTCTCTTTCGGTGGATAATCACTAAGTTAAATTCATGACTTTGTTGTCTTAATATTCCCTCGCTTCTCTTTTAATTTATTTATCAGTAACTACCTGCATCTAATGATCTTATATAATATAGATTTGATGTTAGTTAAGGAAAATTTGATTATGATATTGTTTTCTTGTAAATATAAAGAATCTTAAAACTCATTTTTCTATTGGAGAAAGCTAACATTACTATTAAATCATTGATTGGTTTTCAATATCAGCTACCCATATCAAATGAACTTGATCGCATCGCACTAGGTTAAGAGATGTTTATAGAATTTTGACGACATTGTAAAATTCAATGAAATAAGTAAAGCATGGTTGATTAGAGAGACGAGGAGGATCATACCACTTGCTTCCCCCGCTTCTCTCATTTCTCTTTCAACTCTCTCTCAACTCTCTCTCTCAATCCTCTCCCTATCCTCTACCTATATAGTTCCTATTGTATCGTCCTAAAAGTTGTTTACACTCAAAAATTAAAATTTATACATTTTTAT
>JAJTBW010000018.1 GCA_021286705.1 Sphingobacteriia bacterium | reverse complement strand
ACCATGATAGCAATGTGCTTGATGTGATAGTTCCCCAACCTAGAGCAATTTACCTGATAGATAAAGCATATGTCGATTTTGAAGCACTAAATCGTATCCCAACGGATAATGCCTTTTTTGTTACAAGAACAAAATCTCCATTGAAATATAAGGTAATAGAGCAGAATTTCAATATTGATCAAATAGCCGGATTACGAAAAGACAGCACAATTGTCTAATAGTAGTAAAATCAAAAAGACTTTACTCAGATCAATTGAGCTTAGTTGAGAATTCCGATACGGAAAAGGATTTATTCCTGATCTTTTTGAGTAACAATTATGAAATATTCGCTTTGGAAATAGCTAGGCTTTATAAAAATCACTGTCAGATTGAGTATTCTTCAAATGGATGAAACAAATCTGAATATTAAGAGACTGTGGAGCCATTCTCAAAATGTAGTCAAAATCCATATTTGGACAGCAATTTGTGCTTATCTGATTGTTGCATATATGAAGCATGTATTGCAAAGCAAATACTCAATAATGATATAATGGAAATTATAAGCATTTCTGTTTTGATAAATCACCTATACGAGATTTAATTAGAACCCCACAAGCCAATTAAAAAAAACAAAGAATATCATCATAATATATTCGACGATATATAATATTTTTACCGTAACAGCCGTGTTATGATTTCTTGAATATTTCACAAAACCAGTTTTTTAGATAAAAAATTGAGTAGGTAAACACAAAATAAATTAAAGACTTCAATGAAATTGAAAAATAATACTTCATTTCTTGTCTATAAATGAAATCACAAGTAACTAATTCATTAAAAGAAAATACAGAACCTAAATCAATAGGTTGATCTTTGAATAGGTCGCCTTCCTCAAATTTACAGTGCACACCACTTCCATCATGTCCATGATTTCTAACCTTTGTAATTAATGGAAAAACAATAAGCTTTTCATTAACTATATTATGCAATGATATTGCCTCATCTCCAAATAGTTCCCTCCCAGAAGAAAATGCAGAAAAAATTGATGCAACTTTATAAGGGAAAATTGAAAAAATTTTAAACATCAAATGAGGTCTTAATATAATCTCTTCCAACTCATCTATTTTATAAATAGTCTTTAATTTTTTTGAACGCCACATCCCTACTCCCCATGCCGAAAATGCTTTAGAAAAATAGTAATTGCTTTCTCTTCCTTTAGCAGAAAACTTGATTGGATAATTATATCCACATATAGCCTGGATATTATGAAAATCATTGAAAATCATAAGACCCTGATTTATGTAATCAAGAAAGTTTTCAGAAAACTCATTATCATCCTCAGAAAATATTACTCTATCGTAATTTTCATAAATCTCCGATATTGACTTATGAAAATTGCCTATGGCACCAAAATTTCTTTCTCTTTGTATTACAGTAATTGTTCGAAAACCGCTAATTTCACTTAAATACTGCTTTATTTTACTATATCCGTCCCAATGGGTATTTTTAAGTGGATAATCCAAAGATACAAACAAGTCAGTTTTATCAGCATGGTTGCATTTCGCCAATGACTCAATGCAACGTTTAAAATGTTCGTATCTGTTAAGCGTTGGAATTAGTACAGGAGCATATTGATTGACATCCATTATTTAACTTTATTAAACTTTTTAAGTCTTGATGACACAAAATCAAATAAAACAGCTTTTTCCTTTCTTTCCAATCCCAGTAGAAAAATACTTGCAATCAGCCAAAGAGATGAGGCAAGAATTATAATTGCAAAGCTACCTATATTGACGTCAAATATTTTTGAAATAAAAAACAATGGTATAGTTGTAAGAAAAACCATAACAATTTTGCAATATGAATTCTTTAACAGAAAATGTACATCAAAATTGATCACTCGTTTAAGCAGGTAAATACTTACAAATACATTGATTGCAGATGTAGTAATGTATGCAATTATAATAGAAAAAGGAGGCAGTCCAATTTTAAACAACCAATAAGACACAGGCAAACTTAGAACCATAATAACACTCATTGAAAGTTGAAACCACTTAATTTTTCCACTGGCTTGGGCTGCAGCAGGTACTCCAGCCATGAAACTATCAACTAGTCCATTAAAGAGCATCAACCTACAGAAAGCTACACTGTAGGCAGGCACTTCACCCAACCAGAGTTCTAAGACAAAGCGCGTTTCTAGAATCAGCGGTAGTGCGGGAAAGTACATTAAAAAAAATGAATATTTGCTGATATAGGTAACTAAGTTCTTTGTTCGATCATGATCTCCTCTGCTATAACTTTTGGTGATTTGAGGGATGGCAGCTTGTCCTAAGTTTGATGCAAAAAACTTCACAAATGAATTCAAACTATTGGCAATTCCAAAAGAGGCATTCAAAATAGTGCCAAAAAAAACATTGATAATGAGTTGCGAACCAGTATCTTTTCCAACTTGCCCTGCTGCACCAATCATTGTCCAGCCTGAGAAAGCTATCATCTCTTGATATTTAGCCTTTTCATTCTGAATTTTCCAAAATACAAAACTTCTATAGAAAATCCTGCAATACAGAACGAATAAAACTGTTGAAATCAGAGCTAAACCTGCCATCATTACAGCATATATCCTGAAAGCTTCAGCAACAAAAAAACCCAAAAGGAGGACAAGGATAATATTTAATACTGAACGAAAGATCTCAATAGTGGCACGTACAGAAAACTTTTCTAAAGCTGTAATAAGTCCTTGATAAGGGATGCTTATAATATTTAAAATAGCTGCAAAAACCGAAAATCTGAAAACGAAAATGGCATCGTCGAGTTTACCAGCACCTACGGTTAACTTGTTTTTTATATACCAAATCCCAACCGTTTCAGAAATAATCACTACTATAATTATCAAAGCTAAATGAATAACAAGACTGATGTTAAAGACCTTGTTTACGCTTCTGCCATTATCCCTTCCCATTTCGAAAGCCACAAAGCGATAGGTGGTAGTAATCATTACGGTATTGAAAAAATTCATCATTACAACCACACTTCCCACTACGCTATATAGTCCAAAATCAGAAACTCCCAGGTATTTAAGTAAGTATCGTGTTGCTATCATACCTAGCAGGCTTACTACGATCAATCGAAAGTAGAGGATTAGGCTGTTTTTAACGATGGTTTTATTAGAGGACATGAGACTAAAATAACGTTATTTATCCATCAAATAAATTTATACTTGAAAATACTTAATGACTCTTGCTGGAACACCAGCAACTACAACATTATCCGGCAAGTTTTTAGTAACCACAGCACCTGCGCCTATAATTACATTATTGCCGATATTAATGTTTGGCAGAATAGTTGCATTCGCACCAATTATTGAATTATTACCAACCTTACAATTCCCTAACAGTGACGCCATGGGTGATATTTCACAGTAATCTCCAACAAATACGTCATGATGAATACAGGCATTAGAATTAACAAGAGTGCCGCGACCAATTTTTACAAAACTACTTATCATGGCGAGCTGCATGATATTTACACCTACACCTAGTTCAACACCTTGATGACCAATTAAAGAGTTTGTGGCAATTAAACTGTTCAATACGCCACCAATTAAAGTTAGCTTTTCTTCAACAAGCTTACGATTTTTGGGTCCACCTAATGCAAGAACGAAATTATTATCAACTGTTTCGAAATAACATTTTACCTCTTTAAGGTCCCTAAATAAAGTATAATTATTTACAAAAAATTCGTCAAAAGATTGAGAAACATCGTCAAACAAGACAATTTTATCCATGTATTTATTGACATAAAATACATCAACAACTTCTTTTGAATGCCCCTTAGCTCCAGCAAGTAACATCTTTAATTATTCTAGTTATTTCCTTTATTTTATCCTTTTCTAGATTAGGGTATATTGGTAAACAAATCACTTTTGATGCAATAGATTCAGCGACAGGTAAATTAGACGGCTTACTTGATGATAAACCTCTATAAGTAGGGAAATGAGAAATTAAGGGATAGAAATACCTTCTGCCAAAGATATTGTTCCTTTTTAACATATCATAAAGTTCATCTCTTGTTTTACGATAAATGGAGGCATCTACCAAGATGGGGAAATATGAATAATTATGACGAATATCTTCAATATCAGACAAAAAAGTAATACCTGATACACCTTTTAATTCCTTTCTATATAAGTCTGCAACATCTTTTCTGCTTTGAATATAGTCATCAACCATTCTTAATTGGATTAATCCATACGCTGCCTGAATCTCGTTCATCTTTGCATTAATACCAGGCTCAATTACAGTTACCTCATCTGCGAATCCAAAGTTTTTTAAGTAATCAATCCTTTTCTTTGTTTTTTCATCCTGGCAAACAATCGCACCTCCCTCTACAGTATTAAAAACTTTAGTGGCATGAAAGCTTAGTATCGAAAGATCGCCAAAATTCAACACAGAATGACCTTTTATATTTACACCAAAAGCATGAGCAGCATCATAAATGAGTTTTAACCCATAGGTATCCGCAATTTTCTGTAAAGCCTCTAAATTGCAAGGGTTTCCATAAACATGTACTGGCATAATAGCAGTTGTTTGTGGTGTTATAGCAGCTTCAACTTTTTCAGGATCAAGATTAAAAGTATCAGGTTCAATATCCGCAAAAACTGGTTTTATATTGTTCCACCATAAAGAATGCGTGGTAGCAACAAAGCTAAAAGGTGTTGTTATTACTTCCCCTGTTATTCGCAAAGCCTGTAAAGCAGTGATTAAAGCAAGTGTACCGTTGGAGAAGACTGAGATATATTTAACACCAAGGTAATCGGCAAGTTCTTTTTCAAATTGTTGATGAAATGGGCCATTATTTGTAAGAATTTTATTGTCCCAGATCTTAATTAAATAATCCGTAAACTCTTCCAATGGAGGAAGCGCTGGTTGTGTGACAAATACTGGTTTTTCAAGCATTTATATAATTCTTTTTAAATATTCACCGTAACTACTTTTATCTTGATTGTGGATTAAGTTCTCAAAGGAAAACTTTTCAATAAAATTCATCTTGTAAGCAATCTCTTCAATACAAGCAATTTTCAGACTTGTCCTTTTCTCCACAGCCTTTACAAATTCCGTTGCTTCTGTCATTGCCTCATGGGTGCCAGTATCCAACCAGGCATAACCACGACTTAAAACTTGTAACTTCAATTCATGTCGTTTCAAATATTCATCATTCACTGAGGTGATTTCAAGTTCACCTCTTGCAGACGGCTTCACTTGAGCTGCAATGTTCACAATAGAATTAGGATAGAAATACAAGCCGACCACAGCATAATTACTTTTAGGCTGAAGTGGCTTTTCTTCAATGCTCAATACATTACCTTCAGCATCAACATCAGCTACACCGTATCGCTCTGGATCTTCAACATAGTAACCAAAAACGACAGCCTTCTTTTCATCTCTAACTGTTTGAACCGATTTGGATAGCAGTTGTTGTAGGCCAGCACCATAGAAAATATTATCCCCTAAGACAAGGCAAACATCATCATTCCCAATAAAATCTTTGCCTAAAATAAAAGCTTGGGCAAGACCATCGGGGGTTGGTTGCTCTACATAGCTGAACTTTAATCCAAGCTGGCTGCCATCTCCAAGGAGACGTTCAAAGTTAGGTAGATCATGAGGAGTAGATATGATAAGAATCTCTCTGATTCCAGCCAACATCAAAACTGACAAAGGATAATAAATCATCGGTTTGTCGTAGATAGGAAGAAGTTGCTTAGAGACAACTTTTGTTATTGGGTGGAGACGAGTGCCCGAACCACCAGCAAGTATGATGCCTTTCATGATCTATTGATTTTTATAAGAACACTGATGACACTGATTAGACAGATTTACACTGATTTATATTTTACTCCAAACAGTCCTTTTAATATAATCTGTATAGCTTAAAATAATCCTTACAACTTTTTCACTCACATTAGACATGGAATAATCCCCTACAGGCCTAAAGTTTCTATCTTCCCCAATCATCTGATATTGCAATTGAACTAACCCTTGCATAACACGCACTGGATTTAGCCCAACCATCATTACAGAAGCCTCTTCCATCGCTTCAGGGCGTTCATGAGCTTCACGGATATTTAACGCTCTGAAATTGAGTATTGAGGACTCTTCTGATATTGTTCCACTATCTGAAAGAACAGCATAAGCATTTATCTGGAGCGCATTATAATCAGAAAAACCTAAAGGTTTCATCCATTGAATGAGAGGGTGGATGAAAGTTTCACAGTGTTCCACAGGGTTTGACACAGTGTTACTCTGTGTCTTTTTTTCTTCGAGTTTCTTGCGGGTACGGGGGTGAGTAGATACTATGATTGGATAACTATATTTCTCAGCAACCAAATTAAGGGTCTCGAGTAGACTGTTGAAATTCTTTTCGCTGTTGATATTTTCTTCTCGATGTGCAGAGACGACGAAATATTTTTCCTTTTCCAGTCCTAGGCGGGTCAGGATATCCGAGGCCTGAATTTTTGGTATATAACGATTCAATACCTCAAACATCGGGCTACCAGTCTTTATAATCCGATCAGGCCTCAATCCTTCTGCCAACAGATACTCTCTTGCAATATCGCTATATGTCAGATTAATATCAGAAATATGATCGACTATCTTTCTGTTAGTCTCCTCTGGTACACGTTGGTCAAAGCAGCGGTTTCCAGCTTCCATGTGGAAGATGGGAATATGGCGTTTCTTTGCAGCAATAGCGCATAAACATGAGTTGGTATCTCCAAGTACTAAAAAGGCGTCCGGCTTTTCTTGTTCTAATACAGGGTCAATGTTGATTAGAATCTGTCCTGCAGTAGAAGTAGCATTTGCTCCTGCAGCATTCAAGAAATGATCTGGGCGACGAAGGCCTAAGTCTTCGAAAAAGACTTCATTCAGTTCATAGTCGTAGTTTTGACCGGTGTGAACCAGGATGTGTTCTATTGCTTCAGAAGCATCGAGTTTCTGAAGGACACAAGAGAGGCGGATTATTTCCGGGCGGGTGCCTACGACGGTGAGGACTTTGAGTTTCTTCATAGTTTTAATTAGGACCCAGTGTTTCACAGTGTAGGGACACAGTGTTTCACAGTGTTAATTCTGTGGAACTATAACTTTTCTAAATTAGGACACAGTGTTTCACAGTGTTCTTCACAGTGTTACACAGTGCTATTTGTGGGGAACTATATCTTTTCTAGATCAGAACACTTAGTATCATAATGTTATACACTGTGAAACACCGTGTTAACACTGTGGAACACTGTGACCTATACCTTTTCAAAATAGGTATCTGGATTGCTTGCATCATAATGCTCATTAATCCAGAAGATGGTGTAGAGCTCTTCGGTGCCTATATTGGTGATATTATGGGTGTACCAAATGGGCATATCAACAAAGGAGGGATTGATGCCATCTAGTTCAAATGAGTAGACTTTATCAGTACCAATTCTACGGAGGTCTATTCGGGCTTTCCCTTTGATTACTGCAAAACGTTCTGCTTTGCGGGTATGGAAATGGTTACCTCTTGTTATACCGGGAACCGTAGTTGAGAAACTTACTTGACCACCTGAGTTTAACTTGACTGTCTCAACAAAACTACCACGGTCATCCGTGTTGAGTTTTAAATGGAAGGGAAAAAACTTCTCATGATCTATATAGCAGAGGAAGGTATTCCAGAGATTTCGGTTGAAAGGGGTATCCAATGCTGGAATCTCACCTTTGGTGAAGTAATTATCCCGATAGGTTTCTAAAGTCTTAAGTAGAGTTGAAACCTTTATTTCAGCGGTATGCTGTAGCTTGACCTCTTGAATTACAACATCATTCTTATGATCTTTATCAACCTTCTCAATGAGCTTTATGATCTGGTCAACCAATTCGCCTACGTAGATCAGGTTTATCACACCGTCTACTTCAATTCGAGGTTGTTCATTATGGGTTAACTGATGGCAGAAGGTTGCAACAACTGAATTATAATAAGGATTCCCAAATGGGCCATAAACATTAGGAATGATTAAACCGGTAAATTGAGCATTATGTTTATCGGCCCAATTTTCTAATAAAAGCCTTCCCTCCTTCTTAGATTTACCATATAAATTATCTCTTTCCTCCTGGGTAGATGACGAATAGAGGATATGAGGAGTAGATTTTGTCTCTTCGCAGGCTTTAATGAGCTGATTGACCAGACCAATATTGGTCTTATAGATCACTTCCGGGTCATTATGGCGGTTCATTGCCGCAAGGTGGACAATTACATCACACTTAGAGACAAAGGCCTTTAAAAGGGCTGAATCTGCAAAGAAGGAATCCTCGAAGGGGATTCGGGTGAATTTCTCGGGGTTTAGGCCGAGGGTGTTATATAGATGGGTGCCGACGAAGCCGGCTTGGCCGGTGATGCCTATGTTAATCATAACTTCTTATTATTCGAACACAGATGACACTGATTTAACAGATATTGGACACAGTGTTTCACGGTGTAGGGACACAGTGTTTCACAGTGTTTGGATTCGGAGTATCACAGTGTTTTTAACTTAGAGGACAAAACGCTTGATGCCATCCTTTAAACTTTTGGTATAAAAGTTTATTAGCCGGCCATCCTTTTTGTTAGCCAATTTCATATATGTTAGTATCTGAGCTTTGTGCACATCACTAAATTCCTCAACAGTCTTAAGTTCAACAATGACTGCATTTTCAATCAAGAGGTCAATTCTGTAGCCATGGTCAAGTCTTATTTCCTTGTAAACCAAAGGAAGTGACTTTTCTTCTTCCACAAGAAAACCCTTTTGTCTAAGTTCATAGGCAAGACAACTGCGATAAGAAGATTCTAACAACCCAGGGCCAAGTGCGGTATGGACAGTATATGCTGAATCCATGATTTCACGTGTGATACTGTTCAGATCCATTTTACCAGCAAATTACTTCTACCACGTTACACTCAAAATACACTGTATAACACTGCGAAACACTGTGTATAACACTGTGTAACACTGTGTCCAATATCCGTAATCAGTGTCATCAGTTTTCTAAAATCCTTAATCATCGTTCCAATACATCCGCCCTGACCTCAGGCAGCTTCATCAACAACTCCTTCATGCCCACAACATCCAGCCGGCGCGTATTATGAGAGTGATAATCCTCAATTAAGCTGATCTTCTCCTCCCCTTCCACGAAGTAATTATCATAATTCAAATCCCTCGAGTCACAGGGAATACGGTAGTAATTACCCATGTCAATACTCTTCGCCATCTCTTCGCGGGTGACCAGAGTTTCATATAACTTCTCACCATGACGAGTACCAATAGAGCGAACCGGCGTATCTGATTTGTATAACTCTTTTAAAGCAGTTGCCAAGGTAGATAAAGTTGCAGCCGGTGCCTTCTGGACAAATAGATCACCATTAACCCCATGCTCAAAGGCATATAATACAAGATCTACGGCGTCTTCGAGAGTCATCATAAAGCGGGTCATGTTGGCATCGGTAATCGTGATCTCTTTACCACTGGCCATTTGGTCAATCCAGAGAGGGATAACTGAGCCACGACTAGCCATAACATTACCATAACGGGTGCAACAGATGGTTGTCGCAGCGCTGGGACCTAGCGCCCGTCCTTTTGCGATAGCCACCTTCTCCATCATTGCTTTACTGATACCCATGGCATTGATTGGGTAAGCAGCTTTATCTGTACTTAGGACTACTACATTTTTAACCCCATGTTGGATTGCTGAGTCAATCACATTCTCGGTGCCAAAGACATTGGTTCTGACAGCTTGAATAGGAAAAAACTCGCAAGAAGGCACCTGTTTTAATGCTGCAGCGTGAAAGATATAATCTACTCCCGGCATTGCACCATCAACACTTCTCTTGTCACGCACATCGCCAATATAGAACTTAACCTTAGGATTATTCAGGCGATGCCTCATTTCATCTTGCTTCTTCTCATCACGTGAGAAAATTCTAATCTCACGGAAAATCTCCGAGTTTAAGAAACGATTTAATACAGCGTTCCCAAAAGAGCCGGTGCCACCGGTAATTAATAGAACTTTATCCTTCATTTAACCTACTATTTCGAATTATTATTAACATACCATTGACTAGTCAAATTAAACCCCTCTCTTGCATCAATCAACGGATTATACCCTAGTAATCTTTTCGCCTTAAGTATACTAGCCTGAGAATGCGGGATATCACCAGCACGATTAGAGCCGAAAACTGGCTCAATACTTTCCACACCCTCGACTTTATCTTTAAGTCCATCTCTTAATGCAGCAAAAAGTTCAATAAGTGTGGTGTTTCCGCCAAATGCAACATTAAAAACCAAATTTAATGAGTTGATCTCATGCAGATCAAGATTATACAGTTTACTTCTTTCATTAATATCTTCAACAGATGTAAACAGAGCCTTTTCATTGGCCTGAATCACATTATCGATATAAGTAAAATCCCGGCTATATGAGCCATCACCATTTATAACAGGTCTCTCCCCATTTAACATCTGCTTTACCCAGAGCGGAATAACAGCAGCATAGGCGCCCTCAGGATTCTGACGTTTTCCAAAAACATTAAAATATCTTAAACCTATACACTCCATTCCGTAGGTTCTTGCAAAGACATCGGCGTAGAGTTCATTAACATACTTTGTGATAGCGTAAGGAGAAAGAGGTTTGCCAATTCGCTCTTCTACTTTTGGTAGCTCCTTAGAATCACCATAGGTACTACTGGAAGCAGCATAGACAAACCGTTTAACCTTGGCATCTCTTGCTGCTATTAGCATATTCAAAAAACCACCAATATTCACTTCATTCGTTGTAACCGGATCTTTTATTGATCGAGGTACACTCCCCAAAGCCGCCTCATGTAACACATAGTCACAACCTTCAACTGCCACTCGGCACATCTCTAAATCACGAATATCACCCTTTTTGAAAAGAAATTTAGGATGATCAATAAACTCATCCATATTATGCATAAAACCTGTACTAAGATTATCCAAGCAGATAACCTCATGACCTTGGTTTAGGAAGTATTCGCAGAGATTAGAACCGATGAATCCGGCACCGCCGGTGATTAAGATTTTAGACACGAAATGTTAATTTAAGAGCTAAATGAATTAAAGGGAAGGCTGCTGGCAGGAAAAATTCAAGATTCGAAATTCAAGGATATGCAATTCAAGATTCAAAATTCAACATTCAAGAATTCGAAAGTATTCAAATCTATTCTTACCATATCTATTGCTGAGTCATCTAGTCCGAGGTTTGAGAAGACCACCATGGTTGAGCCCTCTTCTAAAGCTTTGAAGCCATTGGCATAGCCACCGGGGATCACTAATATCTTGCTTTCGTTGGCCTCCAATTTGAAGGCTTCGGGCTTTATTTCGTTATTGATGTTGTCAAAGTCATCTACCTTAACGGCATTGATCACAAAACTGCCTTTAACAACCCAGAAGGCTTTCACCTCGTTTCGATGTCCTTGCCAGGCCCGAATTACAGAAGGATCATCATGCGTGATACGGTAGACTCTAACAAAGTCATTTACAACAAAATCATTTACAAAATCGATGCGACCGCGTGGATCGGAGAAGAATGAGCCCGGGATCAGAGAAGGAGTGTGGATTTCTGAGAGCATATGGGATGAGCGGGGACTGCTACGCAGGCTGGGGACAAATCTTCACTTCGTTACGATTTGTGCAGGGGCAAAACTTTGCTTTGCAAAGGTATTGACAGGGGGCAAAACTCAACTGCGTTTCGTTTTGTGCTGGGGACAAATCTTCATTTCGTTACGATTTGTGCAGAGGCAAAACTTTGCTTTGCAAGGGTATTGGCAGGGGGCAAAACTCAACTGCGTTTCGTTTTGTGCTGGGGACAAACCTTCACTTCGTTACGATTTGTGCAGGGGCAAACCTTTGCTGCGCAAGGGTATTGGCAGGGGGCAAAACTCAACTTCGTTTCGTTTTGTGCGGCGAAAAGTTTTGAACAAGTTCAAATCTTTGCTGGGTAGAGCCTCTCCTTTAGATTTAAGATTTATTCAACTTTTCGTAAAAATCATTCTAGTTAAAGAAGAGTTTGTCGAAAATAATAGATACTTCTGCTCAAATCTATTAAATCATGATACAAACTCAATCGTTGGGATTCTGTTAGTAATTCTCTTCTCTGAAAAACATAGAGAATATTTGCACATTCAAAAACAGAACGCCTAGCTATATTCAGAAAACTTGCAAATTCTTTATTTGAAACAGAGCCAGATCCTTCAGCAATGTTGTTGGAAATACTCAAAGACGCTGCTCTCAACTGTTCGGCAAATCGATAAAGCTTTTTATCATTTGCTATCTCACTAACATCATATAGCTTATCGCCTACCTCAATAGCTTTTTTCCAAATATCAAGCTTCTCGAACCTAAACCCTTCCATCTTCCTATCCTATGAATCCAACTATGTAAGGATTCTTTTCCGGTTGCGAAGCAACTCCCCGCATCGCGAAGCGATTCCCCGCTGTTGCGAAGCAACTCCCCCGCTATCGCGGAGCGATTTCCCTGCCGCCTCCGGCGTCCCGTCTCTACATAGCTTCGCCCCGTCAGTCACATCCTCTTTGATGTAACATCCTGTTTTTTAGTACGCTATCCAGATCATTGAACATATATAGATTTTCTACACATGTAAACAAGTTTCATGCATACGGAGTACTCGTGAAATTAAATTTAAGTGGAAATGTTGTGTTGTTTTATATAGTTATGGACAACCCATCTGTTAACCGCGGGGTTGCCTCCAAAGTGCCGTTGCTGTTGTTTACCGGTAAGAACGAATGATCAACAATCTCTTATAGTCTACTTTGATTACTTAGGGATTTCCTTTATTCCCGGTGCCAAAGATAGAAACTATTCTTTTACGCTAAGGCTAATTTATAATAAATTGATGTAGAGTTACCACTATTTTCATACAAAAAGTTGTTCATTTTCTCATTAAATGTAAATCTTTCAATGTGTTAGATTGTTAAAAAAAACAGGGACACAGATTATAAAGAATGGAGGTAAGGCCGAGCAAGAAGCACAAATGGCATCTGGCAGCTAGCGGCTGGCAGCTGGCGGCTCCGGATTTCACAGGGGACTGATTCAAGATTCAAGAATTCAAGATTAGCGTAGAACCCAACGGCTGCCTGTGGCCAGATGCTAAAAGCCAGCGGCCAGATCTAATAACACCTTCCTATTTCCGGTACTACGCACCTATTCATCACCTCATGCACGAAGTGCATCTACACTGTGATACACCGTTTTCCACTGTGAAACACTGTGACCCAAAATATCCGTGGAATCCGTTTAAATCCGTAAAATCCGTGTGCCTGTGTCCCGATGCTCGAAGTGCATCCACTCTGTTTAAATCCGTGTGCCTAGGTCCCGATGCGCGAAGTGCATCTACCTATTCCGGTGCGCTGCACCTTCCAAAAATCTTATTGGGTACCTTACCTGACGGCTACAAATATTTCCGGTGCTAACGCACCTGGCTCCTACCTGATTTGATGTTTTATTCCCTGTAGGCTGGTTTTAGAGGGGCATGGTTAATTCTAATTGGCTTTACAATTTCATGGGACAATTGCAACCCTTGGGACAATTGAAAACCACTAGGATCCTAAATGGCAACTGGCAGCTGGCGGCTGGCGGCTCCGCATTTCACAGGGGACTGATTCAAGATTAAAGAAATCAAAATTAGGGAAGAATGGCGGCTGGCGGCTGGCGGTATCAGCTGCGGATTTCACAGGGGGGGGTATTCTAGATTCAAGAATTCAAGATTAGCGTAGAACCCAACGGCTGCCTGTGGCCAGATGCTAAAAGCCAGCGGCCAGATCTAATAACACCTTCCTATTTCCGGTACTACGCACCTATTCATCACCTCATGCACGAAGTGCATCTACACTGTGATACACCGTTTTCCACTGTGAAACACTGTGACCCAAAATATCCGTGGAATCTGTTTAAATCCACACGCCTACGATTATGTGGGCAAAGCCCCCTAATCTTCCATTTTTTGGAACCATCCTACCTCTACAAACAGCCATTTCTCACTTTTTTTATAAAATTCTATAAAAATGATGTAATTCTTAAACACTTGATTACTTGATATTTACATAAAATCAACCATCAAACTCGTAACTAATTGATTTCCCGAATACTACAAGCCCTTCTCTTATATCCCTCTTATATCTCTCTTATATCGCTCTTATGACTCTCTTATGATGGGCTCCTAAAAATCATACAAAATTGCGCTTTTTTGCGACGAATTTCTCCATTTTTGGGAGCAGCGCTAATAGTGACAAAAGTGTCCATGTGACAGATTGGTACAATTTTTGTTAATTAGCGAAGAATGGCAGCTGGCGGTTGGACACTGGCGGTATCAGTATTTCACAGAGGGGTATTCAAGATTCAAGAATTCAAAATTAGCAAAGCAACGAATGGCGTCTGGCAACTGGCAGCTGGCGGCTCCGCATTTCACAGAGGACTGATTCAAGATTCAAGAATTCAATATTAGCAAAGAACCCAACGGCTGCCTGTAGCCAGATGACAAAAGCCAGCAGCCAGTTCAATTATCAGTGTTCTAATCAATCCGTGGAATCCGTTTAAATCCGTAAAATCCGTGTGCCTAGGTCCGATGCACGAAGTGCATCAACTATGATTAAATCCGTGTGCCTAGGTCCCGATGCACGAAGTGCATCAACTCTGATTAAATCCGTGTGCCTATGTCCGATGCACGAAGTGCATCAACTCCATGTAAATCCGTGTCCCGATGCACGAAGTGCATCCAATTTCTCCCCACTCTTATATCTTCAATTGAAAACGATCCTTACTTATCAAAGTGTGTCTCCCCTGAACAATACCGGGGAGTCTCACTCGAATAGTGGTACCCTTTTCTTGTTTTTTAACCACTTCAATTGAGCCACCAGCGAGATTGAGAATCCTTCTTACGATGATTAGACCCAAGCCTGAACCCTGTTGCGCCTGAACCTTACAATTGTACTGGATAAAGGCTCCTGACTGCTCAAGTTCTTGTTGAGATAATCCAGAACCCAAGTCATCAATCTCCAGATAAACTATATCGTCGTGTGAGTAAGACCTTACAATGATGGTCTGTCCAGGCTTTGAGAACTTAAAAGCATTCTCAACCAATTCAAAAGTAATAACATTTATTACCTCATCAGAGAGAAGGGTCATGACCGATTCCAATTGCAGATCTAAATCTGTCAGGCGACCCTTATGCTGAGCCACTTTTCCAGCTGCATTTAGTATAAAATGATGGGCATGAATCGGAGTAACAGAATAGAGACGATAGGTATAACCAGCCTCAATTTCAGTGTATAGAATGTATCGCTCTACCAATTGCCTCATTCGCTCTGAGCTTTCGAGCAGATTTAGACCAAAAAACTTAAACTCTTCGTATGAAAATACCTCAGGAGAATCCTTTAGAAGCTGAGCTAAGCCATAGATACCGTTTAAAGGAGTTCTTAATTCATGAGGCACAGCCTTCAGAATCCGTGAGCGCAGATCATTAAGTTGATCCTGCATTAGTTTAGAGAAGTGAGAAACCCTATTAAGTCGAATAGAGATAGAGTTCTTGATCTCTGAAAACGATGCCCTGGATATGATATCATCAGCACCTGCGCTCATGAATTGTCGAAAATTAGAACTATCAATACTCTCCGCTAGGATGATTATAGGTGTACAAGCAAGCTCTTCAGTAGCCCTCAGTCGCTTAAGAGCCTCCAATGAGTCATCCTTCGCCAACGGATGCTCAATAAGAAATAGCTCTGGCTTCTCCGTTTTCAGCAGATCAAAGGCCTTTTCAGTTGAGTGAACTCTTACTAATTCATAATTCTCAGACTCAAGAAACTCTGTCAGAGAAGAGTTATATTCAGGGTTATATTCTATTAGCAAGATAAGTGCGGCTCGTCTGTTATTCATTCTTAGGTGATTTGCGTCTGACCAATATTTTACTTATCCGTTATATATTTATGGTGTGATAAGCTTCACAGAGATCATTAAATTATATAAGACTTCTATAAGCTCTTTGCTATCTTTCCTACGCTTGGCTGACATTCGAATTAAATGTCTCTGGATTATTCCGATTAATTCCCACTGCTCAGCCAATAAATCACTATCATCTGGTGGATTATTAACTTCATCCCTATTATCATGTACCAATTGACACCATATAGAACCGCTCAGGGCATGAGACGAAGCTTGAATATCATCCTCTTTAAATGAAAAGTCATCACTCATGTTTAGTTGTTCCGCTCCGTTCAATTGCTTCCGGAGATTATTTTCTAGAAACCATGAGGTGATAACATCTTCATTCACTTTATTGATCTCTTCTTTTATTTTCTGCCTTGGTCTACTGCCAAGAGATACTTTTTTTGGTCTTGTGGTCATTGTTACAGAGTAAATTCGGGTAGAGAAAGTCTTACTAACACGAGGGAAAGCAGCAAAGTCCGATTTCGGTCTTTCATTAACTAAGATGCGATTGAACAACGAGATGTGTGTTCAATTAGTTACACTTTTAAGGCAAACGAAGAATCATGATATCATAATCAGTAATTGAGTCCATTATCTTTACGCCAATACCATTTGATTTATCGAGATACAAATTACATTGTTCAGCCTCAAAACTAAACGCTCCATTAAAAATCTTAGAAAGAGCCTCCTTCTTACTGAGACAGCCAGCATCAGGGTCTACACTAATCATATTTCTAAATACTCTAGCCGCTACAACTTTATTGTCTAAACAGAGGAGTCTTAGTTTAGTCTTAGATAAAAAGTTATGGTTAGAAGCCAATCGAAAAACATAGGTTGAAACCATTCCCTTTGATGAAAGATAATAATCCATACTGTCAGGTTTACCAAAGTGCTTTAATGCTGCCTTATGATTTTCCGAGAGATAAAAATCATTCTTTAGGTTATTAGACAAATGCGGGGGCAAATCTCTGGCATCTTCAGACTTAACATCTATCCAGTCACGATAGTCAACCTCGGCAGGTATCTCCTGTTTAAAATAGTACGGACTTATGCCATACAATTCAGTAAATCGCTTAACAAACCTAACATCAAACCGTCCGTAAACCCATTTAAGAAAGTTAATTTCAGAGTATTTCAATAGCATTGTAGTAATATTTGATTCTTGCCTAATTATAAGCAAACCACAAACCATCAAATTCACAATACTATATATCAATAAGATAACAACGAAAAGCGACAATCAACACAATCCGAAAACGGATGGATAGGTGCCTAAAAAACGAATCGTCCACGACAACTCAACTGCCTAATCAACCTCTCATGCACCATAACACCGATTATTTTAAAATAAAGATCTAGTGGCTCATTCGATAGCTCTGCATGAAGCCTCAAAGAGCTCATCCCTTCTGAATCAATATATTTAGTAGGGTTTCCAAGAATATCCAGAAGAACAAACTGCCCTGTCTCGGTAGTATTGAGAATTGAAATCTCTTCTTTAATAACCGAGTACAAAGCAATCCAGTTACGGTTTATTATTTCAAACGCACCAAACTCGTCCGAAAACTGCATCCCCTTTTTTGTCAGAGCAAGAGGATTTCTCGCTAAAAAAAACCTGGAATCCAGAAAAATGATCTTGTTATCGATAATCCTTCGGATTCGCTCCAACTCTCCTTTTATCCATATAAGATCACTTCTGGGACAGGCCTTACCCAAACTATCATTATAATCATTTGATAATTCTGAACCGATCGAATTAAGACCCTTACTAATCTTAACAGTTCTTACGATAAAAAAACTAAGCATTAACAAAGCCAAACTAAAGATCATTAAAACAAGCGACAATAATTCTATTGTACTCCAATTCAATGGAAAAAAGTTCATAAGAGTAAAGTTAGTAATTCGAGTATATAGACAGTGTTCTTTATGGCTCGAAGTTAGTTATTTTATGTATATAAACTATCTAACCTAATCCTTAGGATTGATAAATATGTTTTTAGACAAATTAAAAACGAAAAGAATCATAAGTCTTAATGATAATAAGACCAACTTCTTCATTATTATAAGTCTCAAATAATTCGCTATCAATATAAGAGGTTACAGTTGCATTTTGGGCGTCATAGATCACTTTGACATGCTCAGTCCCTTCAAATTGCCTTCGACTTCGCTCAGGCAGCGGTGGGGGTGGTTGAGCGAAGCCAAAACCAACGTATCCTTTGTATCCCGCCTGTTCTTCTCGACTCCAGCTCTTGTTCTCCTCGACTCTAGCTCTTATGCCTCTCCCTATCCTCTCCCTATCCTCTCCCTATCCTCTCCCTATAAACTCGTGTAAGATAAGAACACGATAGGTAGAGGATATTGAGGGGGTATTTAGAGGATATTGAGGTGAAGTTGAGGTGAAGTTGAGGTGACAGAGGCATTAGAGAGAAAGGAGAGAGAAGCGGGGAGGCGGAATCAATCATATCTTGATCTTATTCCATCCTGATTGTAACTGGACAGGATTATTATAACCAAAGCCTATGTAAGCCTCTTTTGAAGTTGCACTGTAACAACTAAAATCAAATTTAGCATCAATCAGGTCATCTGCTATATCATTAATAACAAGTTGTTTACTTTGCGTTACAGTGTCATTATTATGTAACAAGAGGGTATATGGTCTTAAAATAGCCTTATACTTTTTTTGTGCTGTTTCAACAGGAAGAGTTTCTTTATCGCCATTGTAACGAACCAGAACGACACCAGTAACATAAAAACCATTCTTCCATATCTCTCTAGCCATCTTGGCAGTGAAATCAGGGATTTCTGAGGTGATTGGCTCTCCTGTGCGTGTTTTAAACAGATCAATCCAATTAGGTGATCCGGGACTATTAAAGCCATATCCCTTTCCTGCTTTAGGAACGGTTGGCATAAGCGGGATATATACCAGATAACCAGTTGATTTTACGGGAGAACACTCCAATAAGACATAATCCCGCCAGTCAAGATAATCATCGGGTGTATCCAAACCCGCATTCCAACTAAACACCCCATCAACCACTGGTTGCCCAAATAGTGTTGATAGCCTCCATTTTGCTGAGATCTTTTTAATAGTCACAGCACTATTACTAAAATGAGAATATTGAAACCCTCCCTTTGGGAAATGAACGGAGGTTCCCTGGGCTTCTCCCTTTACCAAAATGGGGGTTGAGTGTTGAGAGAATGTGGATAAAAATGAAAAAATGAGAATTGGTAGAACAAAGAATAACTTTGAATAACTCATAAATTAGAGATGTTAAGGGCAATTAAAGAGTACTGAGAAAAACTGACTATAGGAGCTAGAAACATTGGTAACAAAGATAACAGATCTGAAGAAAATCAATAACCAGACATCAAAAGTAGCTAACATTTACCCTCTGTTGATATACAGTTGACCGTATAAAAATCTCGATTAAAAAATATTACGGAACATCGTTAATAAAGCTTTTTTTCTGTATTATATTTACAATGGCAACATTTATTCCGTAACCCATCACAACATAAAGCGGTTTCCATGAGCCAGGTAAACAAAAGATACAACAACAAGAGTGACGAAAATATGCATCATGATGAGGCTATAACTGGAGTACCACTGACATGCTGTACTGGTCGTATGATTCATAAATTATCAGTCTCACTGGAATATCCGCCTCCTCAACAATGCGATAATTGCCCTTTAACATCGGAGGAAAGTATTAAGTTATCTCATGAATGTATCTTAAGCATTGCCCATGACCTTGTCTGTTATTTTGATCGCTCAGGGCGCTTACTTAAAATTAGTGATGATTGGACAACTCTGCTAGATTATACTCTTGAAGAATCTTATGGAAAGCAATTTACGGATTTTGTAATCGAAGAAGATCAGTTATCTACTTTGGATGTTATCAAGAAAACCAGTTATGAGATTCCCACCAAAAACTTCATCAATCGGCTTATAGACAATAAAAATGGAGTTCATTGGTTTGAATGGAACTTCGTTGCTGCAGAGAATAATAAGATAATCTTTGGGATCGCCCGTGAGATATCTCTATACAAACAGATAGAACATGAATTTCAGCTAAAGGCTAACACACTGAATGAAAGAATTAAGGAATTAAAATGTATAAATGAAGTAACAAAACTACTGCATAACTACACGCTCAGTACAGACGTAATTATTACCAAAATCCTCTTTGAACTTAAACGAGCATACCAGTTTCCGGAAGCAACCCACGTAGAGATAATCATTGATGATAAACACTATTTCTCAGAAGATTACAAACTGGCCAGATTAGAGCAAAGCTCATCCATTAATGTAGAAGATACACCACGCGGCGTCATAAGAGTGGGGATTAATCCGGAGGAAATTAAGGAGATAAGTATTGGATTAAAAGAACAACTAAGTGTATCAGAGAATCGCAATGAGTCGGAAATATACTTTCTTGATGAGGAAAAGGTTCTACTCGATTCTTTAGTAGATCTGCTTGCTGTTTATTTGCAAAAGCTAGAGCATAATAAACAGACTCATCTACTGGCTTCCATTGTAGAAAACTCAGCCGACGCAATAGTATCCATAGATTTTACCGGTAAAATCATGTTCTGGAATAAAGGTGCTGAAAAATTATACGGACTAGCTTCATCGGAAGCAATTGGGTCAAATATAGTCCAATTCTATCCGAATAGAAATGGGAAAGACTTAGAGTTCTTTATCAGGGAATGCAGTCAGGGACGCTCAATTAAAGGTTATGAATCAGAAAGAATCAAAGCAAATGGAGAGAAAATATTCATCTCTCTTAGTGTTTCCCCTTTGGTTAATGAGCAAGGTAATATTGATCATTTCCTTGCTTTAGTTAGAGATATTACAGCGCAGAAAACTCATGAACAGATTCTAACAAAGGAGGCAGAGAAGGCAGAAGAGATGCTCAGAATGAGCAGAGAGATGATAGAGCTTAAGGAGAGAGCAGAGGAGTCAGCCAAACTAAAATCTTCTCTTTTACTTAATATGGGCCATGAACTGCGCACCCCCCTCAACGGAATTCTGGGGTTCACCTCGCTTCTAAGAGAGAAAGTGGCTAATGATGACGGTATGAGTGACATGGTAGAATTCATCAACATCTCAGGCAGGCGTCTTCTGGTAACTCTGACTTCAATCTTAGATTTATCGCAACTAGAGGCAGATAGCCTGCATTTCTCACCTGTCGAAACTAACCTGGCAACTCTATTGGATAGTACCATCAATGAGTTCGCAGAAAATCTGAAACACAAAGGTCTTCGCCTCTCTTCACGCATTGAAGACTGTGGAGTCCTGCTAGTAGATAAAAAACTGATATCGGCTATTTTCTACCATATTATCGATAATGCGATAAAATTCACCGAGGAGGGGCAAATCTGGGTAACCCTAAAAAAGGAGATCAGAGGAGGCAGAAGTGTCATTACCTTCTGCGTCAAAGATACGGGAGTTGGAATATCCGATGACATCATGAAATATATCTATGAGCCATTCAGACAGGGTAGCGAAGGCTTAGGTAGAAGTCATGAAGGTTATGGACTAGGGCTAACACTCTGCAAGAGTTTCCTGAATCTTATGGAGGCTACCATAGAAGTAGAGAGTGAAGTTAATATAGGGTCGACATTCACAGTCTATATTGACATCACCAATGCGAATGAGGCTGCTTTGCGCTCTTACAAGCCTAAATTCTCAATTAAAAACAAATCTACCGCTATTGTTAATGAACCCATTAAGAAGGTTCTCCCAGTCAGATCTCAGGAGATTACACCAAAGATCAAAACATTCACTAATACAAATAGTAATCTGAGGCCTCGCGTAATGGTAGTTGAAGATAATGATGTCAATGCCAGTCTGGCAGAGTTAATTCTAAGGAATGATTATATCGTGGAAGTTGCTCAGAATGCCACGGTTGCTATCAAGCTGGCGACTATCAACCATTATGACCTGATTCTAATGGATATAAACCTGGGCGCCGGTATGGATGGAATAGTAGCCAGTAAGGAAATATGGAAGATAGAAGGCAATGAACATCTCCCTATTATCGCTGTTACAGGTTATACATCAAACTACGAGAAACAACTTATATTGAGCAACGGTTTCTCAGCCTTTATGGCTAAGCCATATAAAACCGAAAAACTATTAGAACTGGTACACGAGGTTTTGCAAATTATCTCCTAAGTTAGATTTATTGCTTTATGAAGAATCTTCGCCTATACCTATTTGTTTTCTCTATGATTCTGGTGCTCTTAACCGGACTACAGCAAACATGGTGGCAAAAGGAGAAGACTGAACGATTCTTTAAACAAGAGCTCCTGCAAAAAACCAATGATATCGCTAGGACTATTGATCCCAACCTGGTAAAAAAACTAACATTTACTGGTGCCGATACTGCGCTATATGAGTTTCGACTTATCTCTGAGATACTCCTCTCCTACTCCAATATCATTACCAATGTTAACCTATATACGCTTAATCTCAAAGATAATAGCCTCTATTTCGGGCCAGAATCATCGGAGGTCGGAAGTATTCATCATATCCAACCTGGTACTCGTTACAATAAGCCTCAAAAAGAAAACTTCTCAATATTTACAACAGGAAAACCTTCCTTCATGGGCCCCTATACCGATGAATATGGCTCTTTTATCACATGTCTCTCCCCAGTCATTGAGCCTGAAACAGGCAAGACATTAATGGTGGTAGGCCTCGATATTCTATCAAGTACTTGGTACGAAATAACCCTGAACTCAATTCTAATACCCTTCTTTAGTACTATCGTTGTTCTCTTCCTAATAACAATATGGTATATCTACACAACAAAGGTTAACAAAAAATCACGCTATAACCTCTCCGAAACAATCTTTACGGGTATCATCGGCGGTTTTATAACATTGGTATTCTTCTTCTCCGGATACCGCCAAAGCAAAGAAGATAGTAGACTGCTTTTCGATCTGCACACCGAGAATTTCTCGAAATACTTCCGTTCGCAATTAAATTACATCTCCCAACAATCGGTAATCGTTCAAAACTTCTTTAACGCCAGTTCTGATGTGACCCCTTTCGATTTTCGCCGATTTACAAAACCTATTATTGATGAAAACTTCGGACTGTCATTCGCCTATCTAAAAAAGGAGGAATTAGGTCAAAACACTGAATCATTAAATGATTCTTTATCCAAATTCAGAATCAAAATGGTGGCTCCAGACGATCTAAAACACTTTCCGGTAGGCTATAACTTCTCCAAAAACAACTTCTTTAAAAATTGGACTAAGCACAAAGCTAATACAGACAGGCCAATTACGTTCAACCCCATTCAACTCACCCTAAATGGCGAACACCAACTTACTCTCATTACCATATCCCCACTATACTCATTATATACCGACAAATCAGAAGACTATCTTGTTACTTTAACCGGGATGCAATCACTCCTCAATCGATTAACAAAAACAATTTATCATGATATACCAGAAATAGACATTGACCTAGTTGATATCTCCAATCATAATAAGATAATTCCTCTAGCAAACTTTTACCCTAACAAATCGAAAAAACGTGAATTATCAACTGAAACGGAGTACTATAAAGAGTATAACCTCTATAAAGTGATTCCATTTCAATTTATGAATCGTTCACTAGCACTAGTATATCACCCTGATAGCAACTATAAACTTCTATACCAAACTAGCTATTGGTGGCTAAGTGGAACGGTCATGGCTTTTTTAACTGTAATTCTTACCGTCCTTATTCTATTCCTTCAAAATAGAGAGACCTTTCTTAATGAGCTTGTAGCAAAAAGGACATTGGAACTTGAATCAGCATTAACAAAGGTTGAACAAAGTGAACGCTTAAAAAGCAGCCTTCTTCTCAATTTCAGCCATGAATTACGAACCCCACTAAATGCAATCCTTGGCTTCTCAGATATCCTTACCCGAGAACTTAATCAGCCCGAGAAGAAGCAGATGGCTAACCATATATCTGTGATGGGCAATAGATTATCAATCACACTAAACTCAATTATTAAATTAGCACAAATAGAAGCGGATGGGGTACGACCAAATATTACGCCAGTGCTTCTAAAACCTTTTATCTCTTCCCTGTTATATCCGCTAAAAAAGAGAGCAGATCTTAAAAACATTGCCCTTAAAGAGCAAATTGATATCGAAAAACCTATCTTAATCGATGCAGATATTCTTGGTGATATTCTATACTCCTTAACAGATAATGCCGTGAAATTCACTGAAACAGGGCATGTCTGGATTACAGTTACTCTTCAAAACTCAAACACCATTAACACCAAAACAATTAACACTGAAAACCTTTCTAACAGCCTGTTAATTATAGTCAAAGATACTGGAATTGGCATCAATGAATCTCAAATGCATTATATCTTCGACACCTTTAGACAAGGAAGTGAAGGTACCGACCGCAACTACGAGGGCTCGGGTATTGGACTATCACTTACCAGTAAACTGGTTCGCCTTCTAAACGGCACAATAACTGTCCAGACCAATGAGTACGAAGGAACCTCGTTCATTGTTTCAGTACCTGTTGAATTAGCTCATCCTGATGCGATTATTGAAGAACAGCCACCTGTACAATCAACACCTCCCTCTTTCACCTCTTCTGAAGAGACGGAAATACCAAAAGAAGAAAACCCTGCATCTAAGATCAAAGGACAACAAATAGATATTTCTACTGCTGCCTCACAAGATCTCTCATATAACACAAATAAGGATGAGACATTGCAGGTCTCTGAAAAGTTGAATTATATAAAAAAGACAAGCGAGAAATCACCGCTGGCAAGTAATATATACGTCCTACTTATCTCAGAAAACCAAGCCGATAACATTTTAACAGAACATTATCTGGTCGATTTCTGTAGAATAGATATTGCCACTTCAGCAAAACTCGGATATAAATATGCCCGTCAAAACTTCTATAATCTAATCATCCTAGATACAACTCTCAAGGATGATAACCTGGGCATCCAAACCCTAAAACTCCTAAGATCTATTAAGGAGTACGAAAATACTCCCATTATAGCTATTACCGGATATCTAAACTTTGAAGAACGTCAGGCTTTAATAGACCAAAAAGTCACTATTGCTATCTCTAAACCCTACACCAAAGCTGACCTCATAAGCTATATCAGTAAGCTAACAGAAAACAACGGTTAAGCTCTAACAATTATACCACTAGTGGCATAGGATCTCTCTTCGTCTCTATGCCGTATTTCTCTATGGACACATAGCCACGAGATGCAGAATTCTGCACCTCTATCCAACATTTTACTATAAGCTCGAGACAGAAAAATACTAGAACATTTTATTCACCCTACCACTTGAATGTAAAATTTAAAACTTAAAACTTGACTAACAACCATTTATTTTTACCAAAATAATTATAAAATCAAAGAATTGTTGGGTCAAATTGTCTGAATACATAAAAAAAAGTTACTTTTGAATGACTTTTTCGGTAAAGAGTTAAGAAAAAAAGAGTTTTTTTAAATCAACAGTGTCACCTAATGAGAGTAAGATTTGTGTTATTTATAGGATTATCCTTATTTATCAAGGGTTTTCTATCAGCCCAGAGCATAGCATTGCTAAGCCCAATCAATGGGAGTAGTTACATGCTTCCTGAAAACATCAATATTGAAGCGCAACTAAATGAAGTCGAATTCGCCTCGCCCACCTATCTCCATATTACCAATACCCTTACTGGTTACAGAAAACTTAAGCTAGGAAACAATCCAACAACATTATATGGATCAACTGTTGATGTAATTGCATCAGGAAATACAACGATGGAGATTACTCTAATGGATTTTGGAGGCAACTGTGATTGGAACAATATTCAAATCAGACCGAATGGGGAAGGCACTCTTGGAATAAAGAAATACATCACAGATCTTAACAGCATTAACTCCCATTGGGTTAAAATAAACATCCCTCTATCTGATTTCAGCTCAACTATTGATTTCACTGCATTACAATTAATAGAGATTCCATATAGCACAGGGGCAGGTCCTTTTGACATAGGAATAGCAGAAATCAAATTTTCAGGTGGCAATACTCCTTTCTTGTATTGGGGGGAAGGAAAATCAGACAATATTCACGATGGGCATAGTACTACTGGTGGAATAGTTGCTACTACTATCGCAGGCAATTTCCCACCAATCTATTTTGATCATGTGGAATTTCTTATTAACGATTCAGTAATAGGCACAAGTTATTATCCACCCTATGCAATTACAATTAATGATGCTGACACTGGATATCTCACAGTTAAATCAATACTTGTTTTATCTGATAGCTCAAGGATTGAGAGCCCAGATGTGATCATTCATGTTTCACAGCCGGAACTCGGAGTTTTATCAGCCGAATGGGTCATGCCTACTAATAATCAAGTAATTTATCAGCAGGATATGGTAACAGTAAGGGTAGACATAGAGGGCTCAAATCCATTATCACTTCCATTCCTCAATATAAATAATACGAATACCGGCTACAGAAAACTCAAAATCGGAAATAATCCTTCCACACTCTACTCCCCACTTATCAATCCGTTGGAAGGAGGAAACCAATTTCTCGAGATCACCATGAGATGTCCTAATAATATCCCTGACTGGAACCTTATAGAACTTAGACCCATGTCGCTTGGTCGCCTTAACCTTGCCCCTTATATACACGATACCCTGACCAATGACTGGTTCACCGTAACTATACCTATCAACGACTTTGATACAAGTCAGATTCAATTCGATCAGATAGCATATCTAGAGTTTCCTTACTCGCTTGATGCAGGCCAATTTCAAATAGATATTCAGTCGATAAAATTTACTGGTGGCACTACCCCTTTCCTATTCTTTGGCGAAGAAAAGATCGACAATAAAACTGATGGGACAGGTTTAAATGGTGCTATGACAGCTACAATAATTACTCAACCTATCTCTTTTGAGGAGATTAATGAGGTAACCTTTCAAATCAATGATACCACTGTTGGAAATGACTACTTTCCGCCCTATCAATACAATTGGATAAAACCAAGACTGGGAGAATATACCTGCAAAGCTATCGTAAAAACATCCCGCAATAGGATACTAGTTTCCGGTCCTATTCCTTTTTCTATTCAAATCCCACCCCCTCCCCCTTCAAGTCTTAAACCCATTATAACACAACCTGACACTGGATCTGTCAGCTATGAACCGGCAATAGTTAATATCAAAACAGACATATTAAACCAGATTCCTGAAGGACCTGATCACCTTAGAGTGGTTAACAACCTTCTTACCGGCAGCGCAAAAGTTCGTATCGGATACTCAACTACAACTGTTTATGGATCTAAATATGATGTAACTGCCAATGGAAATGACACCTTGGAACTCAGAGTACTTGATGTCAACGGAAATGCTAATTGGCCACAAATTCAATTAAAACCTAACGGAGAGGGGAAACTCAATCTGGAATCCTACCAAAGTAGTGCTAAAAAAGACAACTACGGTTATTATATTATCCGGATTCCTTTATCAGCATTCAGCGCTACAATCGATTTCACTAATATCCAATATATTGATTTCCCTTGTTGCAATGGAGCGGGTGCCTTTGATTTGCAAGTGGCTTCCGTTACATTTATTGGAGGTACCACACCCTTCGAATGGTTTGGGGCTACCAAAAACAATAACTATTGCGAGTCTAGCTCGTCTAAAATGAGCTTTAAATTTGTAAAGGCAACAACTGACTTTATTATTCCAAATAAGGTCTTTTTCTATGCTGACAACCGTCTCTTGACATGTGACTCTGTTGCACCATTTGAATACTCATGTACCAGCTATTTTGGAGGTATTCATTATATCAAAGTGAAATGCTTGGATAACTTGGGTCTCATTGCATGGTCAGACTCAGTGCGAATCGTAATAAAAAAAGAGATTCCTCAAGATGCATTTATCGTAACATTAAATCTCGCTTCATCACCAGGAAAGGTTGATCTAAGGAAAGCTCCATTAAGGTATAACAAAACCTTCGCATATAGTCTTACTCAGGATGACACCTACAAAGATGGATATACCCACCTTTTCAAACTCTTTAATGGAGGAACAATATCAGAGACTGGCGAAACATTCAAAGGGCTCTTTTATACAGATGGCACCGGTAATGACATTCAATTTAGCGCAGGGGTAAGCTGGATATCGCTTGATGAGAGCATGAACGATTTCCACCTCTCATCAAACTTCTATCTGATATACTCTGATATGAAAACCTTATTAGCAAATCGATGGGATATCTTTAATCACAGCTTACAACACATGGCTAATGGTGAATTCGACCATGATTACCAAATTAAAGCTAATACTGAATATGTAAAGCAGAAATTCGGTATACGTATGAGAAGTTTTGTCCTTCCCGCTGGTGACATGGAGTATATACCTTATGTATGGACTAACGGATATAGTGCAATTTTCGCAAATAACTCAAAGTTCTCCGGATGGCCAAATGGTTTTGATGTTGCTAACAAGCCAAATTTAACTGAGTTTAAAATGTATAAACGCTTCATCAACACCGACCAATATGACTCTCTTATGCTCGACTCTTATATTGACAACCTGGCTAAATGGAGCGTAGAAGGGAAGCACTACTGGTATCAGGATTTTATCCACCGGGCATCAGGAAACACAGGTAACACAATATGGTTTCTTATGCGAGACTATCTAAAGTATGTCGGAAGAACCTACGGGAAGGATGGCCTCGATAACATCTGGATGGCACCAGGACAAACCGTTTTCGATTATCTCCAGATCAGAGACTCAGCTCAATTAAGTATGACCATGGAAAACAATACTCTCAGAATTGTGATCGATGCCGAATCACTTCCCGATAGCATACCAGTCTATACCATGAGTCTGCTACTAAAATCAGATGCTTTAATCTCCTCTGCTTCTATGAATGCCAATGGAACCGTAACCTATAACAATGATCCAATAGAAAAGCTAATCAATCTTGAGTGGAAGAACCCAAAGTATAAAACCAATATCGGCATTGATCCCGTAGAAACCAAAGAGCGCAGATGTTTTGTCTACCCAAATCCAACATCCGATATTTGTAGGCTTTACATCAGCGACCTAGCTAAGTCAAAGGTATCCCATTATTCGCTCTCAGATATTAATGGAGCAATAATCAGCGAAGGAACGACCTATAAATTCAACGATCAATTAATAGAATTCAAGCAGCTTAAAGATCTTACGCCCGGCTTCTACTTCTTGAGGGTACTCTTTAACGACGGCTTCTCAGAATCAATAAAAATAATCAAGTTATAATAAAGAAAAAGGGATGCCCCCGCTGCCGAGGGCATCCCTGCTATCCGAACGAAGTGAGGAGTCCCCTGCTGCCGAAGGCACCCCCGCTGTCGTTCCAACTAACCCCTAGTTAACTCCTCCGCCGAGAGCCCTATAGAGGTTAACGCTATACTGTAACTGCTCCAACTTATCTTTTACACCACTTAGCTGGGCATTGAGAAGGCTCTGTTGGGCATTAAGTACTTCTGTGTAAGTTGCCTCACCAGCCAATAAAAGCTGTTGAGTGTAGTCAACCGCATTGTTTAATGATGCAATCTGCTTATTACGCAACTCATTCTTTCCTAATGAAGTATTTAACCCATATAGCAGATTGGAAACCTCCTGACCAGCTTTGAGCATCACATTTCTAAATGAAATCAACGACTCTTCTTGCTGTGATTGTGCAATCTTCAAGTTTCCCTTTAACTGCTTGCGATTAAAAATTGGCTGGGTTATGCCACCTACCAATTGCAGAGCCAAATTCTCAGGGGTAAAGAAGCCAGAGAAGGTACCGGCTGCAAGACCAAACGACCCGGTACTAAGCACCAAAGATGGATAAAAAGCCGCCTTGGCACTCTTAGTTACAGACAATGCTTGCCTTACTGCTAGCTCAGCTTGTTTAACATCCGGACGAAATGAAAGCACTGCAACTGGAAATCCCTTCACCAGAACATCAGGCGTCTTTTCATCAGCCAAAGTTCCCCTGTCAACAGGTCCTGGTATTCTTCCAATGAGAAGTGACAGAGCATTCTCCTGTTCACGAATGGCGACCTGTAATGTCGATACAGAAATCTCAGTTGAATACAGTAAAGCCAAACTCTGCTCAACAGCAGCAGCATTTTGCTGTCCCGATTCTTTCAACGCAGAGATTGTCTCAGCACTTTTTTTAAGCAGTTCGATGGTTTCACGAGTGATACGCAGTTGATCATCTAATGCCAAGAGATTATAATATCCATTTGCTATGTTAGCTACCAGCGTTGTCTGAACAAGGTTTCTGTACTCTTGAGTCTGTAGATATGCAGCATACTTAGCTTTTGATTGATTGCCAAGTTTACTCCAAATATCAGCCTCCCAGGTTATACTTACACCTAGAGAGTTAACATTAGAAGTATAGCCGAGGAAATCCTCTCCGTTTTTACCATTACTGGTTCTTGTATGATTTATCTGAGCCGCTCCAGCTACATTAGGAGCCATCGCTGCACGACTAATCATCAACGTTGCTTCACTCTGTTCGATCCGTTTCAGAGCCAATTGCAGATCGATGTTATTTGAGAGTCCCTCACTTATAAGTGACTGCAAACGGGCATCCTGAAAGTGTTGACGCCATTCAACAGGTTTAATAGCATTGCTATCACTCTCTACCGGTAACTCACTTCTCAGCATCCCATCACTATTCACCACAGGTGCATCAGGAAGATTCTTATATGTTCCACAAGAGCCTAATGCAATAAGTAGTACTAATGAAAGAGATATAAGTTTGAGTTTTATATTTATTTTATTCATTGTAACAAGTATTTTACTATTCTTCAATAGTTTGAATCTTATGACGGCTAATCTTCTCATGTAAATTCTGGAACAGTACAAACAAGACCGGAATAACAAGGATGCCAATCACTGTTCCAATGAGCATCCCTCCTATCGCACTGATACCAATAGATTTATTACCTATAGCTCCTGCACCTGAGGCAAGTGCTAAGGGTAAAAGACCAAAGATTAAGGCAAATGAGGTCATAAGAATAGGACGAAGACGAGCCACTGCCCCATTAACAGCAGCTTTCGCAATCGACATCCCCTCTCGTCGTCGTTGAAGTGCATACTCAACAATTAAGATCGCATTCTTTGCCAATAGACCGATTAGCATGATAAGAGATATCTGAACATAAATATTATTAATGATACCGGTACCGCTCATCATAGCTCCAAACACAAACATATAGATACCAGCCAATCCGACAGGCAACGAGAAGATGACTGCCAATGGCAGGATATAACTCTCATAAAGAGCAGCCAGAAGAAGATAGACAAAGACAAGACAGAGGGCAAAGATAATAGCTGTTTGACTGCTACTATTTACCTCTTCCCTGGTCATTCCTGCAAAATCGTAACCATATCCATCAGGGAGCTCGGTTTCACCAATAGCTTTAATTACGTCAGAAGCAGTATACCCTTTCATATAATTAGGAATAATAGTGACATCCATTGAGGAGAAGAGGTTAAACCTGGTTAATGCCTGAGGGCCGGTAACATCAGTTATTGTAATAAACTCGGTAATAGGCACCATAGTACCGTTGGCAGCCTTAACAGAAATACCGTTCAGATCTTCCACCTTTGCTCTAAACTGAGGATCGGCTTGAACAACTACACGATACTGCTTACCATAGCTATTAAAGTTTGAGATATACATACTCCCAACATAGGCCTGAAGTGTTCCCATTACTTCAGTAAGCGTCAATCCTGCATCTTTGATCTTTGCGATATTTGCTTCGATTTGTTTCTGAGGAAAACGAGGATCGAATGTGGTCATGGCGATCATGACCTCAGGCCTTTTCCTCATACGGTCTAAAAACTCAGAACCAATCTCATAAAATTTATTAATATCACCACCGGTCTTATCTTGAAGTTTCAATTCAACCCCCGTACTGATACCAAAACCTTGCAACGTAGGAGCCGCAAAGAACATAAATTTAGCTCCCGTTAGTGAGTCAGTATGTGCCTTTAATATAGATGTCACCTCATTGGTAGTGATATCACGCTGATCCCAGGGTTGCATCTTAATAAGTACATTACCATAAGAGCTACCTGCACCACTCATGAAATTCAAACCAGAGAGGCTTGTAACACTTCTTAAATGGGGAATATTTGCCTCAGCAATCTCGACGACTTTCTTGGTGATACTATCTGTTCTCTCAAGAGAGGACCCGGGTGCAAGTGTAATCATACCCATCACCGTTCCGCTATCTTCTGAAGGGACGAAACCAGAGGGAATCATTCTAAGCAGGAACCAGAAAATCAATCCAAAGACAGCTATAATAGAGATTGTGATCCATCTATGACTTCTCTTAGTGAGGAAGTTTAACGTACGCCTATAATTCTCAGTCAGCGCGTTAAAGGAGGTATTAAAGAAAAGATAGAATCGTTGAATAATACTCTTCTTTTTAAGCTCATCATTGTGATCAACCTTAAGAAAGATAGCGCAAAGAGCAGGGCTTAAAGTCAATGCATTGACGGCAGATATAACAATAGCCACGGCAAGAGTCAAACCAAATTGTTTAAAGAATACACCACTGGTTCCACCGATGAAACTTACTGGAATAAATACAGCCGACATTACCAGAGTGATAGAAACAATTGCAGGAGCAATAGTATGAAGAGCATTATAGGTTGCCTTTCTTACATCCTTCTCTCCATTATCAATCTCGGCATGTACAGCCTCCACAACCACAATGGCATCGTCAACCACAATTCCGATTGCTAAAACAAGAGCAAAAAGAGTCAACAAATTAATTGAAAAACCAAATAAGAGTAGGAAGAAGAATGTCCCTATGATGGCTACAGGAACTGCAATTGCGGGAATAAGTGTAGCCCGGAAGTTCTGGAGAAAGACAAACACCACAATAAATACAAGAATAAAGGCTTCTAATAGTGTCCTAAGAACCTTCGCTATCGAAGCATCTAAGAAAGCACTGGCATCCATCTCATATTGAAAAGTGACCCCCGGAGGAAAACTCTTTGAGGAGACCTCCATAATATGCTTAATCTCGTCAATAACCTCTTTCGCATTTGAACCAGCAGTCTGATTAATTGCCACCAGAACAGAAGGTAAATTGTCATTACGAATGAAGAAAGAATATGATTTGGCACCAAGTTCAACCCGAGCAACATCTTTCAGCCTTAAAACTTTCGAATTGCTTGAACGAATAATGATGTTCTCAAAAGCCTCTGAAGTCTTTAACCTTCCGGTATACTTTAAGGTATATTGGAAAGTTTGTTCTCCGTTTGCTCCTAATTCACCAGGGGCACTCTCAATATTCTGATCTTGCAAAGCGGCAATGACCTCATTAGGTGTAAGACTATAGCTTCTCATCACATCCGGTTTTAACCAGATACGCATCGTATAATCTTTCTCTCCATAAACATTGGCATCACCAACGCCATTAACACGCTTTATCTGCGGAACGAGGTTAATAGCCGCATAGTTCTGCAAGAATCGGGCATCATAGTCGCTGTTATTCGACTTTAACAGAACCATAAGAATAGTACTACTCTGCTGTTTCTGAACTGTTACGCCATTCTTAGTAACCTCCGCAGGCAAAAGTGATGCAGCTTGAGAAACACGATTCTGAACGTTTACAGTTGCTATATCTGGATCGGTACCTTGTTTAAAATAAATATTAACTGTAGCAGATCCGCCATTAGCAGCAGAAGAGGTCATGTAGTTCATCCCCTGAACACCATTGATAGACTCTTCCAGAGGGACAATGACACTGTTCTGAACAGCATCGGCATTAGCTCCACTATAAACAGTCCTAACAACTACTGTCGGTGGTGCAATATCAGGGTATTGCTCAATAGGGAGACTGGCTATACCAATCCCGCCCAGAACAACAAAAAGAATCGAGATGACCGTTGATAAAACCGGTCGTTCTATGAAAGTCTTTAACATGACGCTTCAGTTAGTTTTTTACCTTTATTTTCTTGCCGTTCTTAAGAGTAGCAATACCGTCAGAGACTATCTGATCACCATTTTCAATTCCAGAGAAAACGGCATAACTAATACCATCGGGAGTAGATCTGGCGTCTATCACCTTTTGAACCACAGAGTCACCCTGAACCTTATATACCAGTATCTTATCCTGTTGTTGGAAGGTAGCTTTCTGAGGTATTATGAAGACATTCTCAACAAAATCGGGAATGATCAACTTTCCACTGGTTCCCGACCTTAGAAGTTTATCAGGGTTATCAAATGCAACTCTTACAGTCACAGAACCGGAGGCAGCATCAACAATTCCCGAGATAGTTTCAATTCTCCCTTTAAGACCATAAGTAGAACCATCGGCAAGTAAAAGTGTGACAAGTGGCATGTTTTTTATCTTTTCAGCTTGAGTCTTACCTTCAGTACTATTGAGATAATGATAGAGATCTTTCTCATTCATTGTGAAATAGGCTATCATAGTAGAGGTATTGGAGACAGTGGTAAGAATAGAGCTATTATTAACTAAGCTACCACTACGAAAGGAGATAGAGCCTACTACACCATCTACAGGACTGGTCACGGAAGTCCATGAAAGGGTTGCCCTTGCCTGATCTAACGAAGCTTTTGATGAGGCTAGACTATTCTCGTATGCTGATAGTCTAACCTTTGAGATAATCCCCTTTTCAGCCAGAGGACGCATTCTTTCAACATCTAACTTTGCGGTATTATAAAGTGCAGTAGCGTTTTCAACGCTCTGTATAGCTGAAGGAGAGTTTATTTTAAACAGAGGTTGTCCCTTTCTCACAACAGCACCTTCGTCTACAAGGACAGCATCAATAAACCCATCAATTCTTGGCTTAATGTCAATATCCTCTTTTCCTTTTAGAATGGTAGGATATTTAGTTTGTAGTTCCACCGAATCAAGCTTAACGGTGATAGTAGAATAACTCTTGGCCATGTCAGCATCCTGCATAACCGCCTGTTTTTTACCACAACCCCACTGTAATAGCAACACAATCGAAAAAAGCAATGCTACATGTTTGTTTTTCATCTTTAATGAGTTTGTAAAGTTTATCGTTTAAATCGTTTATTTCTTTTTTATCCTCCAAATTGCGATAGAGAATAGACCTAGTTGATTCTATCAACTATCTAATTATTCAATGCACTCTCTGATTTCATTCGAATATGCGCAAGAACGAAATAGAAAGTAGTAATCTGCTCTTCACTCAAGCCTTCAAGAATCTCTCTGGAAAAACTGATCTCCGCTTCTAAAAAACGTTTAATCACTGCCTCGCCTTTTTTTGTAACAAAGAGTTGATTCTTCCTTCGATCATTCTGCGATGGAATTCTTCTAACTAAATCTTTAGATTCCAAACTATCTATTGTTCGCAATACTGCCGACTTATCCTTTCCAAGCTTTTCAGCCATCTTCTGCTGTATCACCTCCTCATCTTCTTTGCTCAATGCGTAAAGCAATCCTAACTGCTCAGGAGATAGACGCATATCACTTGTCTCACCAATTCTTTTCCTTAATGATCTAAAGTATTCGGCTAATGTCCGACCGATTGCAAAGCCCAACGGGCGCTCCTTATCTTCCATCTCAAACTTTTAAGGGTGCAAATGTAGAAAAAATTAGTTGCATGTATCAACTATTTTAAATTTTAACAT
>JAJTBW010000219.1 GCA_021286705.1 Sphingobacteriia bacterium | reverse complement strand
TTCTTGTTGGTGGGAACCAACATGCCGCACGGGCAATTCTATTGATATGTAAAGCGGGTTTTATTCTATTATGATATATCTTCTCAATAATCAATGGAACGGTAAGCATTGCGGTGGGTCTTACCAATTTAAGAGCCGGTAAGAGAACCGTTGGTGTTGGAGGCTTATTGATATAATAAACACATGCGCCGGAAATAATTGGCAGGAAGAGCCCTAAAGTACTTTCATAAGTATGAGAGAGTGGCAAAACAGATAAGAAGCGATCCGTTTCGTTAATAGGTTGAATTGTTCTTCCCTTGTGTGCTGTAAAACAGATATTCTCATGGCTTAACATCACCCCTTTAGGCTTACCAGTGGTTCCTGATGTGTAGATAATAGAAGCCAACTGATTAGGAGTAACCTCGTACCGTTTGGCTGGTAATCGGTCAATGTCGAAACGTTCACTTAGACTAGCTGGCTCGATGACAGAAAAGTCATCCAGACAGATACGGATTAAAGAATCAGAAAGTTTAATCTCCTGAAGTTTACGATCTAGTGCCGATGAAACAAAGATCATCTTGCAATTGCTGTGCAAAAGAATATTCTCTATCTCAGCTGGAGAAAAATCAGGTAGTAAAGGAACAACAACCGCACCCATATTAACTATGCTAAAATATGCTGCACCCCAGTTAGGCATATTGGTGCTCAGGATGGCAACTTTATCTCCAGGTGCTATTCCAACCTGTTCATTAAAAGCCATCACTGCATAAATCAACCGATTGAGATCATTAAAGGTTAAAGGTTGTTCTCCAACAAACGTCAATGCAGGCCTTGGGCCATGTTTTTCCACCGCTTCTGCCAGAACCTGTGGAAAGGTACGCGTTAATTCTTTGTTCATCCAAAATGTAAAGTGGTCGCAAAACTACAACATAAAATGGTCGATAATTGTTTTACTTGCCATTATTCAGGACAAGTAGCTAAATTTTAATAAAAATTAAGAATGCAGATTGAGTATAGAGTAAAAGTTTTAGGTCGTTTCTAACTATTTAATTCATCAGGTCTTAACAGTATTTCATTTTTTAATGTCTCTTCAACAGCCAACAGATACTCACGAGCTTCGGTGGTCTTACGTATCCTCCTGAATGCGGCATTAGGATCAGAAAATGATCTTGACAAATATAACCAGATAGGCTTCATTCTGTCAATAACCTGATTAATGCCCTGAGTCCTTGTTAATGTTGCATCATAAATATCTTTCGTAAAGTTGAATATCTTTTCCTTAAAATCTTCGTGATTATAAAGATTGGGATCTTTCAACCATAACGCTAACCCTGGATGACTTAGTGCACCGCGACCAATCATCCATAAATAAATATTGGGAAACCTCTGAGAGAGTGTATTAAAACTTTTCAGATCAACAATGTCACCGTTCCAACCTAATGAATGAGTCGTCTTTGAGAGACACTCTTCAAAAACATCAGCAGAGGCTAGTCCTTTATATAACTGAATGCCGGTTCGTGGGTGGATAATAATCTCACTTATATCAAATTCTTCAAAAACGTCGAGTAAAGGAAAGATATCGCGATCGGTTTTATAGCCGGTCCGCATTTTAATGCTAAGGTCAATTGGTATTCCCTTATCCTTAACCTGATGAAGAATAGACTTAATTTCATCCGCATAAGGCAAGAGACCACTGCCTCTTTTCTTGCCGGCCACCTTCTGAAAAGGACATCCAAGATTCCAATTAGCCTCAGTGTAGCCTAATGCTGAGAATGCCTCCAAAAGCAAAAGAACCTCATTCGCATCTTTACTAAGAAATTGGGGTATTGTAGGAGTATCAATATTATACTCTGGCCAAACATCCTTTAGTTTTGACTTAGCAACCTTAACATCGCCGGTTCCGGAGATATAAGGCGCAAAATATTTATCAAACCCACCAAAGTACTTATGGTATGAGACCCTATAAATTGCATCAGTAATACCCTGAAATGGGGCTAAATAGAATCTGTTATTCATCGAATTTTTAATGGTGATCCGTTTAGAGAGTTCCTAGGCAATTTTTAGTTTCAAGAAAAGCTCATGAAATTTCTGAAAGCAAGCTGCTGTAAGAACAGCATCCTCAACGGCATCATGCTCTGTTTCACTGCGTGACAAACCAAAATATCCGGCTACTGCATTTAACCCATGGGTCTTTGGAACTGAAACACCATTATTTGACAGAACAGTAAACCCGAAATAGGAAATAGATATCAAATCAAGTACCTTTTTAGAGAAAGGCCATTGTTTATTCTCCTCTTCATAAGCATATTGCAGGAAATTCAAATCGTGAAGAATACCCTGCCCACAAACCATAACATCACTGAGATTCGCAAAGTCATCTCTTCTAAGGCTTTTTCTGATCCATATCTCAAAATCATCGAGAACCTCGCCTAACATAGGAGCATCCTCCAAATCATCTATGGAGATTCCATGAATAGCTTCGGCACTTGTAGTCATGGTTTCAGCATCTTGTGGATAGATTAATGACCCAAAGGTTGAGATTTTATGCCACTCTTCATTCAATAAAACGGCACCTATTTCAATTATATCATGATATCCGGGTTTCGGACCGGTCATCTCAAGGTCAACTACTAGATAATACATCTTTAACTTTTTCCCAAAGTTACAAAAATCAAAATCCCACAATCGATTTACTCAATTTGTGGGATCTCTTACCATATATTCTCAAGGAATATCAGGTGCTATCTAAATACTTTTTTCACCTATCGAAGACAAAGCTATTCTATATAATCTTAACTATTCTTCATCAGTCGGTTCCCAACTATCATCAGATGTAATCTCCACAGCTGAGGAGGAAGCATATGCCAGGCTATTATATGATCTGTCTCTACCACTATATACCTTTATATGCTGCCTGTTGTAATCCCACGGACGGTCAATATCTTCATTAAACGTAATTATTCTTGTCGTCGACCAACTTACATCGCTAAGAAAGACTGGTAGATTAAAACTGAACCACCATGAACCATTGCCATACCAGGTATATCCACCACGGTAGAGGTCATAATAGCAGTTATACTCAGGAAGATAAAGATGTCTGACCATTGGTCTGATGTAATAGTTTGACACCCAGAATGGCCTATAATAAAAGTTACCGGGATAGTACTGATGATGAGAATGGTAGTAGCTATATCGTCTGTCCTTTCTATAACCTATATGGAGAGGAGGACGTCTGTGGCGATCGTCATAGCTATAGTTGTGTTCTCGTTGAGGAGGTTTTCTGTGGCTATCGTTAAAACTATACTTACCATCTCTATTGGAATCTCTATATCCACTCTGTTGTCTATCTCTAGCAGAGTGTGAATCGTCTGGTCGATTAGTGATTCGTCCCTGATTACCTCTGGAACTTTCGTCATGTGTTCTTACATCTGCTTTTCCTTTATCATTGTGTTGGTCTCTGTTCGACACCACGTTACCACGCTCTGCCCCCCGCTCCCTTTGGTTACTATTTCTTCCTGAATCATGCCTTTGTCCGTAACTTGTTAAAGAAGTTAAACCAAGAATTAACATAAGCGGTAATGCCAGTCTGATTGATTCTCTTTTGGTATTCATTTTAGAAGAATTTTAGTTGTTTCTCCGATTGGTGACATACTTATCTCAGCCTCTGAAAACAGGGTATTCAGCAGATTTAAGTTTTTAAAACTTTCGGATTACTCAGATATATACAAAAACAATACCAATCTAAACAAACATTATAAAACAATGAATAACAATACTATATAAACACGATATAATCATTTTTTCAAGAAAACAGACCGTGAAACTTTTTAAAATATTAAACAAAGCCACTCTAAACCGACTCTGAAGATTCTATCTCAAGAAGAGTAATCTCAGGTAGTATACCCACCCTACCCGGAAAACCAATGCTTCCTAGCCCGCGATTCACATAAAGGAACTGATTAGACGCAGGAAGATGATAAAGGCCAGCCCAGTATTTATAAATGTACTTTGAGGGGCTCCATCTGAAGAACCTATTCTCTACCCCAAGTTGAGCTCCATGCGTATGTCCAGAAAGGGTCAAGCCAACCTGAGGAAATAGTGGAGCAACGATACGTTCAAAATGAGTAGGATCGTGAGAAAGAAGGATTATAGGTAAGGTATTGGGCACACCTGCAATCGCTTTGGGAAGGTCTCCTTTACGCGGAAATCGTCGATGATAACCCCAGTTCTCAACGCCTGCTAGACAAAACTCACCTTTATCGGTCTTGATAATTGAATGACTGTTAAGCAACAACTTCCAGCCAGAATCGAGCATATGTCCTTTGAGTTTATCGACATCAGCGAGCCTGTCTGCCTGAGTCTTCCATCTTATATAATTACCATAATCATGGTTTCCTAAGGTCGCATAGACACCATATTTTGCCTTAAGCTTCGACATCGATCTTTTAAACGGGATTGCCTCCGCACTTTCATAGTTTACCAAGTCACCAGTAAACACAATCAAATCCGGATTAAGAGAGTTGATCTGATTCACTGCCTGCTCGAAATGGGAGGTATTAATCCAACTTCCAAAATGAATATCTGAAATCTGAACGATCTTAAAGCCATTTAATTGAACTGGCCAGTTTGCTAAAGCCACTCTTACCCTATGTACTCTAAAGTCATATGCCCACTTAAGAAGGCTCACTAATAAACTACTGAAAACTATGCCACCACCTAAAATACCGGCATTACGAATAAAACGACTACGACTTATCTGTTTCGGATTTCTCTCGTAGTTAAAGACAACTCTATTCTCATTACGTTTGATTCTTAAGGAAGCCAGCCTAATTGCATCAGAAATTAGCAGCAAGATCAGCGGTACACTTTTCGATAAATATATAAGTAGAATGGAGGCAATACTCCAGGTTCTGAATGAAACCGACCAATACTCAAAAGGATAGACCGTCATCAGAGCAAGCATTCCTGCTATAACGGCAAAGGGCATCCAAAAGAGAATGAATAGAGTAAGTTTTAAAGGTTTTGAGTAATTTGAAAATGTTGGACTTAACTTAAACCACAAATAGACATCAATAAGCCACAATATCAGATAGAACCAAAGAGTCGAGGAATTCTGAGGAATCTGATGAGTAGAGCGAAGAAAGAAAATCAGAGATAAGAGAATAGATCCGCTAACAAGAAGAAGAAAAGCACGACCATATTGTTTTTTTCGCATAGGTTGAAAACAGAAATGGATAACAAAAGTTTACTCTCAACGAAATTCGAGCCACAAAATTAAAAAAAAGAGTAGAAATCGGATTTATCTGATCAAGTGAAACTCAATCAGATAAACCAGGCAAGTCAGAAATTTCAGTTTTAAGGGAGAAAAATATGGGGTAAAAAGAGAAAAAAAGTTTGTGATTAATCAAAAGATTCCTAATTTTGCAGCCCTGTTAGCCCACAAGCAACAGACGTTCTTACAGACCCGGTGAGATGGGTGAGTGGCTGAAACCAGCAGTTTGCTAAACTGCCGTACGGGAAACTGTACCGGGGGTTCGAATCCCCCTCTCACCGCAAGCTAAAATTGATATGTGAAAGCATATTGTTTTAGGGGTCTTTTTTTCGGGGTGTAGCGTAGCCCGGTTAGCGCGCCTGGTTTGGGACCAGGAGGTCGATGGTTCGAATCCATTCACCCCGACAA
>JAJTBW010000017.1 GCA_021286705.1 Sphingobacteriia bacterium | reverse complement strand
ACAGTGGTTTCGACTTCGCTCAACCACCGGGTCGCTGCCTGAGCGGAGTCGAAGGTAAAAAGGCGGAGAAGTTTCAAGAACAAGTCATTGGTCAGGATCTCTTATAATGCATTTTTCCAATATCTCTTCTTGAGATAGAGCGCAACATTGACCATACCTATCATCACTGGAACTTCTACTAATGGGCCAACTACGGCAGCTAATGCTTCACCCGAATTAATTCCAAAGATTGAGATGGCAACGGCAATCGCCAATTCGAAGTTATTGCTTGCAGCTGTAAATGATAGGGTTGTGGCCTGTTCGTATGATGCTCCTACCTTGTAACTCATGAAAAATGAGATGACAAACATGATCACAAAGTAAAGTACTAATGGAATTGCAATTCTGATCACATCAAGCGGTATTTTTATGATGTATTCCCCTTTTAGGGAGAACATAACCACTATGGTAAACAATAATGCAATAAGTGTTAACGGTGAGATCGCCGGAACAAATTTGGTTTCATACCATGTTGATGTTTTTACTTTTAATAGAATGAATCGTGTTAAAAAACCTGCTAACATCGGAATCCCCAGATAGATAAAGACACTTTCTGCAATCTTTGAAATGGTTATCTGTGAGACGGACGTATTTACAGGTAGGTTAAACCAAGCAGGTATAATTGCTATAAAAATATAGGCGTATGCTGAGAAAAGCAGTACCTGAAACAGCGAGTTGAAGGCAACCAGCCCTGCGGCATACTGTCGATCTCCTTTGGCTAGATCATTCCAGACAATCACCATTGCTATGCAGCGGGCCAATCCAATAAGGATTAGTCCATACATGTATTCGATATTGAACCTAACCAATAAAATGGCAAGGATAAACATCAGAATTGGCCCAATTATCCAGTTCTGAATTAGTGAGAGAAGTAAGATTTTTTTGTTCTTGAAGACATCTCCTAACTCCTCATATTTGACTTTTGCTAATGGTGGATACATCATAATTATCAGCCCTAGCGCAATAGGTATATTGGTGGTTCCTGACGACAGATGTTCCCAAAATTGAGAGATGGAGGGATCAACCCACCCCCATAAGATGCCGATAAACATGGCTAGAAAAATCCAGAGGGTAAGATAACGGTCTAGAAATTTTAGTCTTTTTTTCATTTTTTCCCAGAGATTGTTACGCTGAATATTCCTATTTCTTTTTTATTAAACTGTTGTAGTTCATCCGGCTTCAGGTATTTAAGTAGTATCTCAGCCGGAAGTTCTATCTCTTTTAGTTTGTGAATCATAATCTCATTATATCCATTTGATTCTATGATTTTCAAATAGGAGTCAAGTTCAATTGCACCTGATACGCAACCCGCATACATCTCAGCATCTTTTTTAAGTTTTGAAGGTAGTTCCCCTTTTAGAACTACATCAGAGACACAGAAATGTCCGCCTGGTTTTAAGACACGCCTGATTTCAGCGAAAGCCTTTTCCTTATCGGGTACTAGGTTGAGAACGCAGTTTGAGATAACGACATCAAATGAGTCATTCTCCAGTGGGATATTCTCAATGTCTCCCTCTACAAACTGAACATTAGTAAAGCCGAGTTTTTGATTGTTCGCCCTGGCTTTTTCCAACATAGCACTTGTGAAATCCAGGCCTACAACTCTACCTTGATCGCCGACTATTGAACGAGCGACGAAGCAGTCGTTACCAGCTCCAGATCCTAAATCAAGTACTGAATCTCCTTGCCTTATGTTTGCAAACTGTGTCGGAATACCACATCCTAATCCTAAGTCAGCATCAGGATTATATCCGGTCTCGTTGTTATAGTTTTCTGAGAAGACAGTATAGTCAACCGTACAACAGCCGCCGGCTCCACAACACGAGGTTTCATTCTGCTCTTTGGTTTGCTCAGCGATCTGCTCGTATTTCTCGCGCACTATAGATTTTAGAAGATCATTGTTCATAGTTGTGGTTTTATCTCGTTAATGTATAGTTCATAAAAAGCCTTTTTTATCTCGTCTCTTACCCTTATGAATTCATTAGCAATAAACTCGGGCGTTCCTTTGGCATGACTTGGGTCATCAAATCCGATGTGAAGTCTCCTTTTCACCTTACCCATAAATGCGGGACAAGATTCGTTGGCTCCACCGCAAACGGTGATAACATAATCCCACTCTTCTGGTAAGTATTGATCAACCTGATCAGAAGTATGATGGCTAATATCAATACCGGCCTCTGCCATAACTCTCACCGCATCGGGATTAAGCTTACCGCTAGCCTCGGTTCCGGCAGAACACACAGCGAGACGATTATCAAAGGATTGAAGAAAACCATGTGCCATCTGACTTCGGCACGAATTACCTGTACATAAGATTAAAACTTTCATTGTTGTAGATATTTGTTTGTAGTAGAATAATTTCTCTGTTTATTAAAATGACTTTATTGTTGATAGGTAGGCATTTATGAGTTTTTACTGTATGAGAGGTTTAGAAAATGATATTGAAAAGGAAACCTACGAGCATAATGCCACTTCCAACAATAGCAATGAATGTAAAGATCAATGGAAGTTTGAGCACTTTTCTTAGGATAATAATCTCAGGTAAGGAGAGTGCAATGACTGACATCATAAATGAAAGGGATGTTCCCAGTGAGGCTCCTTTTTCCAGTAGTACTGAAACGATTGGAACAATACCAGCTGCATTAGAATACAATGGGATCCCAATGAGGGTTGACAAGGGTACTGCATACCATTGATCCTTGCCCATTAAGGATGCCATGAAATCTGTGGGTACATAGCCATGGGCTGCTGCGCCTATGGCAATACCGGCAATAATATAGATCCAAACCTTCTTTATGATCTCCTTCACCGAACTATATCCGGCCTCTATTCGATTTTCCCAAGTAGGCTTTTCTTCCTCTAGGTTAGACTTTTCAGTCTTAATAGTGTAAACCCAATCTTCTACCCATTTCTCTAGTTTTAGCTTGCCAATAATCCAGCCAGCTGAAATGGCAATAGCTAAACCCATCAGAACGTATATTAAGGCTGTCTGCCAACCAAACATTCCATATAAAAGAATAACAGCAACTTCGTTTATCATCGGAGCCGCAATAAGAAATGAAAATGTTATTCCTAATGGAACCCCAGACTCGATAAAACCTAAAAAGAGAGGAATTGCTGAGCACGAGCAAAACGGGGTAACAATTCCAAGTAGAGAGGCCATTACATTTCCTGTAAAAGTGTTTTTCCCCTCAAGCGCTTTTCTGGTTCTTTCCGTGGTAAAAAAACTGCGAATAATCCCCACGAAAAATATAATCAGAACCAATAACAACAAGACTTTAGGAACCTCAAAAACAAAGAAATGGAGTGATTCAGTAAGATGACTCTCTCTGTTCATTTCAAGCAGATCATAAAACAGTAGATCAGTCAGAAACTGTAGATTATGGTAGAGCAGATACCATACAGGTAGTAAAAGAATAGGAAGAATGGTCTTTCTATTAATTGAGATACTTTTATTCATATTGTAAGCTAGTTCGTTAATTGACGAACAATCTTGTTAAAAAAAGACCATAGACGAACAATCATCCATGGTCTCTCTGTTAGTTAATAAAATAGATGGTAAGGAAGTATATGCCGCAAGCAATGAAGATTACAGCAACAATACGACGAAACCAAAATTCAAATGATCTGAGGTTATTGTAGAGCTTACCCACATTTCCTACGGCATACGCTAACAGCCATGCAAATAGAATTACAGGAAGCCCGGTAGCTATAGCAAAGACGATGGGTAGATAGAGTCCACTTGCACTAGAGACGGTCATTGGGATAAGCATCATAAAATAGAGCACTCCGCTATAAGGACAAAATGCCAGAGCGAAAATGGCACCAAGTAGAAAAGAGGTGAGGTAGTTCTTCTTTCCTTTATTCTCTAACTTATCGGCCAAGCCACTTACAGAAGGCAATGGTATTCTGATTAAATTGAGCATAAAGATGCCGACAACTATAAGTAATGGTCCAAGTAGTTTTTCTCCATAACCCTGGAATAGTCTTGATACGTTTAATTTACTAGCCCCCAAGAAGATAATCAGAGCTAACATGGTGTAACTAAAAGCCCTTCCAAGTGTGTATATTAAACCGCTGATAAAAACCCCTCTTTTATTTTCTAAGTCACGACCAATAAACCCAATGGCTGAGATATTGGTAGCAAGAGGGCAAGGGCTGATTGCTGTCATTAGCCCCAGAATAAGAGCTGAAATGAATGAATACTGAGTGTTATCAAGAATACTCTGTAATAGCTCCATTGAGAGTTATTTTATAAGTGGATCTATGGTTTTCCTGATCTCCTGTTTAAGTAGCTCGGGTTTCGTGCGAGCATTCATAAAGGCATTTTCAGTGAGGTCGAATCTCTTTTTTCCGCAAATAATCAATAACGATTGCCCTTCTGCTTTGCAGGTTTCAGCTATTGCTGTACTATTTTCTTCATCCAGATTTATGCTTTTAAAGACAATTTTACCCGACTTCATAAGTTCGGGATAGAGTGCCGTCAGGTCTTTTTTAGCCTCATTTTCTACAGCCTGACAGGTCGCGCAACGACGGGTATAATGAAAATAATAGACTTCAACCTTTGCCTTTTCAGAAATGGCTGGGTTGGTTGCGTTGGTCTTAGTTACCGGCAGTAAGTTAAATAGACCAATAATGAAGACTATTGACAGTAAGAAGTTAAGTTTTTTAATCATGGGTCAATGTTTTCTGATTTGGTTTAACTGTTTTAAGGTGAATTGATATGAGCCTCTGGTTGAGTTGTTGAGAATTTAGGTTTACTTTATTATTAAATCGGTAAGTTCTTGTTGAGACGGGAGCCGTCCTTTTAAAACCACTTTGCCATCAATCACAAGAGCAGGGGTCGTCATAACGCCAAATCGCATGATTTCAACAATATCCTCAACCTTACTTACGGTTGCATCAATCCCTTTCGATTCTACAACTTCTCGGGTCATCTTCTCCAGGGTTTTACATTTTTGGCATCCTGTGCCCAATACTTGAATATTCATAATGGGGTTTATTAGATTTTCTTTTTTATGCTATATCGAGTTGACCTTTATAGAGTCTTTGTAGTATATATATACCTCTCAGTTTTGATTGCGATTTATTTGCAGCAGTTCTCTTTATTAGGGTTTAGTTCAAAGAGACTGTTGAAGGATGCTTGGGCTTTTTCCCAATTTTCAGCATTTATACAGTATTTTACTTTAGGTGCTTCAATTTCACCCTGAATAAGACCGGCCTCTTTAAGCTCTTTGAGGTGTTGCGATACTGTTGCTTTAGCAATAGTAAGCTCATTATGGATATCTCCAAAGTAGCAGCAATCTAAGGAAGCCAGAAACTTAAGTATTTCAATTCTTGTGGGGTGCCCAAGAGCCTTTGCAAACTTTGCTAATGCCTCGTTATCGATTTGTTGAGTGCTCTTCATTCTTTTCAAATAGTATTACTTTGTTAGTTGTTCGTAAAACAACGAACAAATATAATACAAAAAGATAAAATGGAATGCAGCTTGGATAATTTTTGTTAGGTATTGGCTTTGATAAGCTTCGCCATATAGAATCCATCACCACCTAATGATGGAAGTAGGGTTTTATCCTCCTGAAGAGAGAAATTTTTGTGATTTTCGAGGAAATGACTTACTTGATCAATGTTTTCGCTTTTAAGAAGAGAGCATGTTGCATAGACCATTGTTCCTCCCGGAGCAACCATTTTAGCGTAACGTTCAAGAATATCGCGTTGTTCTCTTTTTACATTTTCCAGATCAGAGGGTTTAAGACGAAGTTTAGCTTCCGGATTTCTTCTAAGAACACCTGAGCCGGAGCATGGCACATCTAGAAGGAGGTAGTCGGCTTTATTTTCGAGGCGTTTAATGATTTTGGAGGAGGAAATATGACGTGTCTCAATGTTGGTGATGCCGGCGTTTTTGGCTCTTCTTTTTAGTTCTTCTAATTTACGTTCGAAGATATCCATTGAGATGATTCTTCCTTGGTTTTTAAGTAGGTGGCTTAAGTGAAGAGATTTTCCTCCGTTGCCTGCACATGCGTCAATGAAGAGACCCTTATTGTAATTTGAGAGTACAAAAGGAGCAACTTTTTGTGATGATCGATCTTGGATTTCAAATAGTCCCTGGCGGAAAGCTCTGGTAGAAAAAGGGTCAGTACCTCCTGTAATTTCTATTGCTTCAGGTTCTCCGGAGATGGGCTCGGCATAGATACCCTCTTTGGCTAAAAGGTTAATCAAAGCGAGTCGTTCGATTTTTAAGGGGTTATAGCGAATGTCTCTATGGGGGGTAAATGAGAGAGCTTTAAGTTCTATAAGCCAGTTATCGCCTATTTCGTTTGTGGCTAATTCAGTAAGCCATTCCGGAAAGTCGGCATTCTGATCTTGAAGAGACCAACCATCGAACTCTGAGGGTTTAATGGAGTAGGCAAGTTTAACTATATCACTTAGTTTCTCTCCTTTACCACCGCCTAATCTGAACCAGTTTCTAAAGATAAAGCCGCTGTAGGAGGTGATAGTGAAGCGTGCCTCCTGATCAATGATATGGTGGTGACTGAAGAGATCGCGAATTGCACGGTCGAGGTAAAGTTGGCGAGTAACTACGTCTCTGACCACCTCAGTTGTTAAGGAAATGATTTCTCGAAGTTGCATAGTGGATACAAAGTTACTTCAAATGGAAAAAATATCATTCTTCAATAAACTATACGGTCGGGGAGTAGTTGTAATATGTTGCCAAACAAGTAACTGTTTAGGCTGGCGATAGGGTTGAAGAAAATGAGAGTGATCTTTTAACAATAATGGAAAGAGTAATCAACTTTTTGAATAGCCCTTTGATAAGATTGTGCCAGCTTACTTATTGATCTTTACTCGGAATAAATGAGAGGGATTATAATGGTAAACTTACTACCGTGATTTGGATTAGATATAAGCTCGAGTTGCCCTTTAAGAAGAGAAACGATTTCGATGCAGATAGTAAGACCCAATCCTAATCCGGGATGATTTCCTGTATTATTTTCATCAGCCTTTCTAAATGCATCAAAAATGATCTTTTGTTTATCAAGGGGGATGCCTGTTCCAGTGTCTTCTACTGAAATTATCAGGTTTTTATCTGTTGTTTTGTAGTTGATGGTTACCTTTCCCTCGTTGGTAAATCTTAATGCATTTTCAATAAGTTTCTTAAATAACAGGTTTAGTTTATTTCTATCAGTTAAAATGGAGAGATCGGGTATATCACTTGCTCCCTTCAGTTCAATTTGTATTGACTTCTTTGGGAGTTTACTTTTCAGGTGTTTTGCCAATTCGAAGATGGTCTGCATATATGGATTAATAGCAAATTGAGAGAGCGTAAGACTGCTTGGCCCATCTGATTTGAGTTTAGCCAATTCGAAAACAGACTCGAATATTTGTAGGAGGGTATAACCGTTTTGGTTGATTATCTCAGCATAATCAACAGTAATAGATGGATCCGGGTCATTTTTAAGAAGATCGCTGAATCCGATTACTGCATTGAGGGGTGTTCTTATTTCATGGTTCATTGAGCTAAGAAACATACTTTTCAATCGGTCACTCTCTTCTGCTCGCTCTTTGGCAATTATTAGTTCTGATTGAGTTGTAATAATCTCGTCAATATCTTTTATAATACCAATGAATTCTTTATCATTTAAACTTGTCAGTCCAACTAGTCCATGAAAGGCTTGTTTCATTGGATGATGAAAAAGAATTTGAGTTGATTTATGTTGCTCTGGACCATCAGTTGATTCAAGTAATTCAAGGAATGTACTTCGGTAGTCGGGAGCGATAAAAGATGTTAGCTCGATATTTGACTTCTCATTTTTCGTGATGTTAAAGAGAATTTCAAACTTTGGGTTATGTTGGATTAGGTTTCCTTTTTTATCACAAATAAATATAGAATCAGGAGCCATAAGAAAGTAGTTTCTAAGCTTGGCTTTTTCCGCACGGAGGATCTGGTCTGTTTTCCAGAATTGAGCCCGTTTAACGAGAAAGAAAGAGAATAAAAGGGTGAAAAAGGGATAGATTACTAAAGTTGGGATCCAGATTAGGGAGAGAGTTTTGAACCGAATCTCATGAGGCAACAGAGCAGTAGCACCGAGCATTGCGATGTGAACAACAAGAGAGAATATTAAAATCTCAAAAAAATAGGAGAGGCTTAATTTTCTATATAGATATTTTCGCCATACAATGCCGATCAAAGCTGAGCATACAATTACCATTACCCCCATATAAACGCCTGCTCCCCCATTAATAATCCTTATGATAGCAGTAATGGTAGCCCCGATAATGGTTGGAATAACTCCAAAGAAGAGCCCTGAAACAGACAAGAGGACGCTTCGGGTATCAAAGACAGTCCCCTCTTCCATTACCCAAGTCGTTCTCATAATGATAAACGCCGCACTGCCAATAAGCAGACCAACAAATAACTGATTCTTTAACGATTTTAAGTCGGGGTCATGTTTCCAGAAGTAATCATAAATGATGGTCACAGCAATTAGTATTGCTCCGTTATGAATTAATCCTAAAAAGAGTGAATCGTTGAATGGCATGTCGTGGTTTAAACCCTTATAAATTGGCTCTAAATTATATAAAAAAGAGCCGCTTGTGTGAGAAAGATAACTTATTGTCTTTTTTTGAATGAGTTTTTATCAAGATACCACATTGTGGTATAAAGGTTTTCAAGTGGGGAAAATCCGTTTGATTTCAGTACTGAATGTGATGGAATGTTATCATGCTCGGTTTCTGCAAGAACTCGTTTTACTCCCTCTTGAGAAAATGCCCATTCCAGAATTAAACCTATTGCCTCCTTCATAATACCTTTACCTTGAAAATCAGGGTATGTGCCATAACCAATCTCAATTTGGCCTTCTTCATCAACAGTCCCTTTAAAGCAGATATCACCTACCAGGCAATTGAGATCTTTATGGTAGATTGACCATAGAGTGTAGAAAAGAAAAGCATCTTTATTTACCTCAACATTTGGAATTATCTCTTGTTCGAGTGCATCGTAGAGTTCAAATGGCACATTTCGGGGGTGGTATTGAGCACCGAGGGCATGTTCTAACTGACCGTCATTGATCTTATAAAGTTGGAGCTCATAGGCAGTTAGAGGTTTGATAACCAGATTGGTTGTCTCAAGAGGAAGATTCAATTGTTTCATTTGGTTTAAATCGATTGGTATAAAGGTAAGAACAGGACTTTAAACCGCCACAAAAGAGCTTAAAAAGAGTATTAAAATTTTGTTTCAGAAATACTATCGGACGGAACAAGGTAGAAAGTATTAGGTCTGAAATAATATAGTTATAGGGAGTTAGAAACATTAAACATAAAAAAAAGAGGAGCTGTAGTGTCATCTACAGCTCCTCCATGAACCGTCATTGTAAAAGGGTCAATTATATCTTATTGATATTTTTAGTAATAACAATCTTTTCACCGATTAGTCTCAGGATATAACGTCCGTTAGGAAGAGCTTGCATATTGATCTGAGTTGTTGGTGATTGGCTGTTAAAGACCATTTTACCTGTCATATCAAAGATTTGAGCTATAAAGCCTTCTTTATTAATATTCAAAACATTACTTACAGGAACAGGGTAGATTTTTATATCAGTATAAAGATCATCGTTAATACCAACAGAGAGGTCAATGATTATAGTTTGATCTTCTCCATTTACAATGGCATCTCCGCTGATGATCTGAGTACCAGGTGCAGAAACGCTATACGGATATGTTCCATCTTGTAACTCAATAGAGGCCTCTCCATTAATATCAGTGGTTAATGTCTCATTGTTAATGACGATAGAGGCTGAAGCACTTAGAGAACCAAAGGCAGATACCTTGAAGGTTACTAAATAGGTTTCAATATCCTGAACGAGGGTAACCTCTACGGTCTGGGCTGTTTGAGCAATCTGGACAGTACTGTTATAGGTTATATATCCTGATTTTATTACTGAATAGTTGTGTGATCCAGATGAGATCTGAGTAGTTGCCTGACCATTTGTAAAGGTGATTAACGAGCCAGTTTGGCCTTCGATAGTTATTTCGGCACCTTCTATCAGGTCGCCATTTTCATTGGCAACAATAAATGTGAGAGGATAAAGGGTAGGAGAGACTTCGGCTAGTTTTACTGTAATGCTTTTTGGAGCACTAAAGACAATGAAATTGCCTGACTGTGGGATGAAATCAGACTTCTCAACAGAATAGCTATACTGACCATTTTCAAGTGCAAATGACACTTTCCCGTCGACATTGGTTGTGAGAGTTTCCGTTCCGATAGTTACAGAAGCATTTTCTATAGGTGCTCCACCTAGTGTTGTTACGGTAAATTCGATTGGTAGTGGGGTTCCGCAACTACCGGCAGGTGTAAAATAAACTCTACCGTAGTTAGCATTATCAACAGAATGAGTTACTACAGCTTCGATGCTTGTTGAGTCTTGAGTTGCAACATCCCAACAGTTACCCATTGCATATTGAGTTTGCGATCCATTGTTATAAAGGTCGTAAGTGATACCATTGTTCCCATTATTCGAGAAGACATTCATACCCGGGTTAAAATTGGCAGATGAAGTATCGCCCATGTTGACGGTAGGATAACCGACAATGGTTATACCCCAGAGATTACCAGTGATGGTATTGCCAGTGATAGTACTTTTTTGCCATGAACCAGAGGAGGAGCTTGTAAGGTTTATTCCACTACCTCCAATGTCCGGGTTGTTTTGAATGTTGTTATTTTCTATGACATTATGTCTTATGAACGAGGTAATTTTTGAACCGGTTAAGCCAATTCCATATCTATTGTTACGAACAATATTTGAATCTATTACCGTATAAGTCTCGGCAGCTAATAAGGCTGATACAGCGATGCCACCAACCATTACTTTACCATTTCCGATTACCGTATTACCAACGATAAAGGTGGTATCAGTTGCTCCTGTTGGACCTAGGTTTATCTGCGGTCTGTTGCTATTCTCAGAGGTGTTATCGAAAAGATAGTTATATTTAAAGTTTGCACTTGAGTAAATATTTGCACCAGATGATATTGCAGCTCTTTGATTTTCCGTGAATCGAGAATGCAGTACGGTTACTTTACCAGAGAAGTCGATTACCCCTCCTGAGGCATAAGACCCGGTACTCCCCGATTTGTAGAAGTTCTTCCTAAAGGTTGAGTTATTGATATCAAGGTAACCGGTAGTTAACTTCTTTACGCCACCTCCAAACTCTATGCGAGCCTTTTTTATTACTGTGTATGACGTTTCATCAAGTCTCATCCCACGCCACTTAGTGGCAGTGGAGAGTGAGTCTAATGCGGTAAGTGTTACAAGAGTAGGTGGATTAATAACTAAGCTTCCGGATGATTCAATTCCAGAACCATCATGAAATTTGATCGTTTCATCTGTTAGAATCTTGATAGTATCTGAAGCAGAGATGAATAAACCAGCTGTTACTTCGTAATGGGTACCAACTTTAATGACGGCACCTGAAGAGTGCGACACCAAAGAGTCAAGTGTCCAGCTTACAGCGGTTCCAGGAGTAGTATATTGAGCTTTGATACCCAAAGAGGCAAGTAACAATACAAGAAAGAGGATAGATTTTCTTTTCATAAATAGGTTTAGTTTAAATCAACCTCTTCAGTTCATTTCGTGAATGTGAAGAAGCGTTGATTTGAGTAAATGTGAATTAAATTAATTCCGAGCCCCTAGGGTGAGGCAATGGAATAAATGATCTGTTTGTGATATGTAATTCTCAATGACAGTACAACAAAGATAGCAGTTGCTTTTTGAATAAGCAGCCTCAAAGGTGAGTTTAGATTGGATTTTTGTCACAGATAAGAGATTTTCAGGGTCTAATCAAATATCTCTTGACAAGTGCTTTGGGTTCACTCTTGTGCTGAAAATCAATCTTTCTTCTAATCCGTATCACAAATTTATTTTGTCATCGGAAATTGATGAGTAAGCTCATTGGAAAGTCATGATTAAGATGCTATAGGCCTGATTAATTAAAGTGGTCTTGTATTTGTAGTAAAGTGGCTGGGTTTTAGAGCTGGTAGAGTAGTGATGCTTATTAAAGTATAGCGTCTGGTGATGAATAGTAATTAAAACCAGTGAAGAAGTACACTTTTATTAACTTTGACACAAAGCTTAATCTTTTAACATCTTGCCAGTCTGAAGCCAGGAGCATCCGGGGAATATTGTAAAAGGTTACTTGTTACCAGCTGGAAGCAATATCACATGTAGTTGATGAGGAAATTACTGATATATATAATTCTAATTATTCTATTCTTTTCGGGTTATTCTCAAGAATATCGTGAAGCAGATCTGCATACTATAACCAGAAAAGAGGGGCTCTCAAATGGGGCAGTAAACTCAATTGCTTGCGACAATGAGGGGTTTATGTGGTTTGGAACATGGAATGGTTTAAATAGATATGATGGTAGCAACTTTGTCTCTTTTATGCCCGGAGCTGCCTCCAACTCTATTAATAATCATGTCGTAAGAAAGATCTACACTCTGGAAGATGGTGAGATGTGGCTGTTAACGAATAGAGGCATTTCAAGCTATAATAGCAAAACGGGTGCTTTTACATCATACTTTGCTAACGAGTCTGATCAGACGAATTATGAAAATGACATTGATTTAGCTGCAGGCAAGTCAGGAATATGGGTAAGTGTTTTTGGTAAAGGCCTCTATAAATACAATTCAACGAGTAAGACATTTGAGCCTCTTCGATATAGTGGAAATGCGAAAGAGCGGTTAAAAGATATCAGATTAATCTGTTTAGTGGAAGATAATCTATATATGATTTCGCAGAAAGGGGCTATCACACTATTGTCAAAAGGCCAGTTAAGTAAGGTAGCGGTGATGCCTAATAGCAGTATTATTACCTCGTTAAAAGGTTATAAAGTTAATGGTGTAAGTTATTTAACGATGACCCATCGGGATGTCTTGGCTACTTTAGTTAATGCCAATACAGGTGAGATGGAGAGTTTAAGGCTTGAAAATGACGCTATCTCAACGTTTGGTTCTTCTGATAAGGATGGCTTGGTTTGGCTTGGAACCGAGAAGGGGTTACTATGGAAGCTAAACCTCCAAACTAAAAAGATTCTACATCCCGGATTTATACTTGCCAGTCGAATCTCTACCAGAATATTATCAATCTACGAGAGTAAGCCCGATCTGTTATGGATTGGTACTGACGGCAGGGGGCTTTTTAATTTAAGGTTAGCACCTTTCCCTATCTCAAAGATTACCGCTGATCAACTAACCTATCCGATTGTAAGAACCATTCTTGTTGCCCGAAATGGAGATGTTTTGGTTGGAACAAAGGGTGGAGGCATTGATATTTTTACCGCATCGAATAAGTATAAACGTTCAATTACTTTAGCTAATGGACTATCTAATAACTCTGTTTTAAGTCTTTATCAACGCAAGGATGGTAATATTTGGGTTGGTACTGATGGGAGTGGCGTAGATATAGTTAGTGAAGACTACAATAGTGTAAAGTGTTTTCCATATGATTTTCAGACAGAAGCGTCAGTTGATTTTGGTTCTGTATATCGAATTTTGGAGGATAGTGAGGAGAGGATTTTTTTAGGGACAAGTGGTCATGGTGTAATCTTACTTGAATTTGGTAATGGTTCGTATCGATATCCAATTAGCTATGAACAGCTGGTTTTAGATCAAACCGTTAAGAATAAGCAGAGACAAATTGTTTATGCACTTACTGAAGAACGTCCCGGGGTGATTTGGATTGGTACTCGTGGTTTGGGGGTGTATCGATACAACACCATTACAAAGCGTGTAATGAATCAGGTAAACGTTCTTACTAATAAGAATGAGGTTTTAAATGATGATGTTTTAGCTCTCTATAAAGGCCCTCGCGAGCGAATTTGGGTAGGAACCAGTGGCGGAATCTACTCTGTCTTACCATTGTCAGACAGAAGGGTCAGTGTATCGCCAATGCCTAAGTCGGTTAATCTGGCTAATGGTGCTATAAATACTATTCAGTCAGATACAAAGGGGAACCTATGGATTACCGGGAATCAAGGGCTAATGATGGTTGATAAGAATCTCCAAATTGCCAGACGATTTAATCCTTCAGATGGATTCATCAATTATGAGTATAGCGATGGGGCTGCATTTTTCGATGAGAAGAACGATAGACTGTATGTTGGTGGTACACTTGGTGTCGATATAGTTAATGTTGATCGGTTAACATTCTCTGATTTTTTTCCACCTATTGCTTTGATTCAAATACTGGTAAGAGATGGTAATAATGAAAGTATTAAGATTACGGGAGAGGGGTTAGTAGAGAACTTTACTAATCAGTTGAATCTCTCGCATAATCAAAATGCACTAAATTTCAAGATAACCCCACTTGTTTACTGGAGCAAGGAGAGGTATAAGATAGGATATAGGTTATTGAATTATAATTCTGCTTGGGAAGAGGGAGCGGCTGATCAGCCTATCCTTTTTTCTAACCTTCCTCCGGGTCGTTTTGTTTTGCAACTACGCGTAAGTGATGAGAATGGTCGGTGGAGTGAGATTCAGAAAGAGGTTGAGATAATAATTACACCTCCTTTTTGGCTGACTTCGTGGGCTATTATACTTTATATCGCGTTGCTTATCCTTATCCAGTGGTTAATTCTTAAAATGCATCGTCGCAGAGAAGCCAGGAAAAAAGAGGCGGCAATGCTTGAGTTTAAATTGAAAAAGGAGGAAGAACTCCAGAGCTATAAGATAGAGTTCTTTACTAATATAGCCCATGAATTCAGAACGCCACTAACACTTATTACTTCCCATATTCATCTTCTATTAGAGGATGAGCGCAGTGCGCCTGTTAGATCAAAGCTTCATAAGATCTATAACAATACAGTCAAGCTCCAGCGTCTTGTTCTTGAAATCATTCAGTTCAGGAAGCTTGAAAAGGGGAAAGAGCATTTGGTTGCAGATAGATACAACCCAGTTGTTTTAATTAACGAGGTCATAGCTGACCTTGAATTACCGGCTCAAGAAAAGGGGGTTAAGATTCTATTTAATGATTCAGAAGCACCCGATGAGATAATAACCGACGCTGACAAGTTTCAACGTATAGTAATGAATCTGGTCTCTAATGCAATAAAGTATAATAGGACAGATGGTGAGGTGGTAATTCGGGCAACAAAGATGATAGGAGGTATAGAGGTCTCGGTAAGTGATACTGGTATGGGGATCGAATCCTCCTTGCTCCCAAAGATATTTGAACCATTTGGAATAAGTTCGGAGCGTCGACGTGGAGGTTCTCCAACATACAGAAGTAGCGGATTAGGTCTTGCTGTTACTAAAAGTCTGGTTAATCTTTTAGGGGCTCAAATTGAGGTTTCAAGCACTGTTGGAGAAGGCACTACGTTTATCTGTAGCTTCACAAATCTCACGCGTACGGAGGTAAGTCCGACTTTATCGAAATCTGAAGAGGCTCCCGAATATCTTGTAGAGATGAACGATTTGATGGAGTCTGAGAATAGTATAGATGGATCCACGAAGAGATCACATATACTAGTCGTTGATGATGACCCTGAGATACTTGATTTGATGAGAGACCTGCTTCAGGGAGATTATGATTTGAGGTTTGCGAATAACGGGTTAGAAGCTATGGCTCTACTCAAAACCGAGAAGGTTGATTTAGTTATCTCAGATATAATGATGCCTGAAATGGATGGCATAGAACTCTTTAAAACAATTAGAGGGGATTTTGAGTTGAGTCATCTTCCGCTTATTTTGCTGACCGCCAAGGCCGAGATTGAGGATCGAATTCTTGGTATTAAAGCGGGGGCTGATTCATACATTCCAAAGCCATTCCATCCTGATCATCTGAGGGCTCGTATTGAGACATTAATAGAACTCAGACAGCAAATCAGAACCCGTTATACCGCGATGGAGGATAACAGAGAGCTTATTACAGGGGTACAGGATCCCTTCTTTACCAGCTTGCTTACCTTTATTGACGAGAATCTGGATGATCAGAGTCTCTCAGCCGAGAAGTTGTGTCAGTATCTGGCAATCAGTAAGTCGGCGCTTTATACAAAGACAAAAACGCTACTTGATATTACCCCACATGGGCTAATCAACCAGAGGCGGTTAAATAAGGCCGTTAAGTTGTTACAGACGACAACACTTAATGTTAGTGAAATCATTGACCAAACCGGGTTCAACAGCAGAGCTCATTTTTATGAACTATTTAATAAAGTTTACTCCTGTTCACCAACAGAATACCGTCAAAAAGGAAATTCTGAAGCGAATCAGGAGTAAAAATAAAAACCAAAAGAGAGAGAAAATCTAGAACTCAGATTTTACTCTATATTTGAATTCATACTGAGTAAGCTCTTCATTAGCACTTTGAATCTTTTTCTTAAGATCATTTTTATAACTAATGAGGCGCTTCATTAATTCAGGATCACCGGTAGCGATCATCTGAGCAGAAAGGATTGCTGCATTCAATGATCCATTAATAGCGACAGCAGCAACAGGGATGCCCGGGGGCATCTGAATGATACTTAGCATGGCGTCTAACCCATCGAGAGAAGCTTTGATAGGCACACCGATTACAGGGATAGGAGTCATTGCAGCAATTACACCCGGAAGATGGGCCGCCATCCCGGCTGCAGCAATGATCACTTTAATACCTCTATCGGCAGCACCCGTTGCAAAACGCTCTACTAGCTCGGGGGTACGATGAGCTGAAAGTGCATTAATTTCAAAGGGTATCCCCATCTCATTCAGAAACTTGGCTGCCCCCTCCATGACAGGATAATCAGAGGTGCTTCCCATAATAATACTCACTAATGGCGTCATAACGTCAAAGATTGTTTAGAGTTAATTGATGAAAAACAAACTGTTAACTGGTTTGTTCTTGGCCAGTGGTTCAATTTTGTGTACGTTTGCACAAAAATAGGGTAGATCTTGTTATCTCTAGTAAATTTTGAGTTATGAATAACGTTCAACTGCACGATAAAGAGTTTTCACTTTACTTGACACATGATCAGATTTTAAGTGATATTGCTGCCATGGCGGCTAAAATTGATGAGGATTTAAAGGGTAAAAGTCCTCTGTTTGTTGTCGTACTGAAAGGAGCTTTTATGTTTGCTTCAGATCTGATGAAAAAAATTAATCTTCCGGCAGAGGTGGCTTTCGTTCGCCTATCATCTTATCTCGGCACCTCTACTACACATGATGTTAAAGAAAAAATTTCATTGGATATCGAACCTTGTGATCGTCCGTTGGTTATTATAGAAGATATTGTTGATACAGGGAATACAATGGAGATGTTCCTCAAGAAACTTAAAGAACAAGGTTGGTCAGATGTTCGCCTCGCCACTCTTCTCTTTAAACCGGAGGCTTTCCATAAAGATTTTAAAGTTGACTATATCGGACGAAGCATTCCAAATGATTTTATTGTAGGTTATGGTCTCGATTATGATGAATTAGGAAGAAACCTACCAGATATTTATAAAATAGTCTAAATCAATCATACCCCAACTATGCTAAATATTGCACTATTCGGACCTCCGGGAGCAGGTAAAGGCACCCAGTCTAAAAGGATTATTGAGAAGTATAACCTCTCTTATATAGCAACTGGTGATCTTTTGCGACAAGAGATTGCAGAAGGTACCGAATTGGGCATGGAAGCAAAGTCTATCATCGATAAAGGGGGGCTCGTCTCCGACGATATGATAGTGCAACTTATCGAAAAGCATATATCTACCGATAACGATTCAAATGGAATCCTGTTTGATGGATTTCCCCGTACGGTGGTTCAAGCCTACATTCTTGAAGGGTTATTACTTAGAATGGGTAGTCAACTCTCTTGTATGCTTGCGCTCGATGTGCCAAATGACGAACTGGTAAGACGTATGCTTGAACGTTCAAAAACTTCAGGAAGAGCCGATGATAATCTTGAAGTTATTGAGTATCGTCTTAAGGAATATGAGAATAAAACAAAGCCGGTAGCTGAGTTCTATCAGGAAAGAGACAAATACTTCCCCATTAACGGGATGGGTTCAATCGATGATATCTTTGAACGACTGACCTCAGCTATTGACCAGACTCTAGATAGGCAATGGATGAATGTTGTCCTTCTAGGCCCTCCGGGTTCAGGTAAAGGAACTCAGGGTAGAGAGCTGGCTAAAAGGCATAATTTGGTTTATATCAGTACCGGGTCTTTACTTAGAAAGGAGATATCTAATAATACGGAGATCGGAGATAAAGTCATGCCATTCATGGAACGTGGTGAAATCGTTCCCGATGAGATCGCTATTAAACTGATTGAACGAGAGATTCAACTTCACCCAAACGCAAAGGGTTTTATCTTTAAGGGCTTCCCAAGAACCATCGTTCAGGCATATATCCTTGATGGTCTCCTTATGAGATTGAACTCTTCAGTTAACATGGTTATTGAATTAAAAGTTCCAACCCTCGAGTGCTTTAAACGATTGGCATCTAGGGGTAAAACGGATAGAAGCCGTACCTACGACAGAGACCCTGAACTAATCGTTAATCGATTAGAAGAGTACGAAAATAGAACCAGCCTTGTCAAAAACTACTATAAAAAGCAAGGGATATTCCAGAAAGCAGATGGTACTGGAACCACTCACCAGGTTTCGGAGGCTCTTAACTATATGATTAGAGAAGGGTTTAAGACTATCCGGTAATATTGTCTTCAAAAATTACATCGGGGTGATAATCCTAATTAGTGTAGGACTATCACCCCGATTTTTTTTGCTTAAGCTCGCTCTTTTGGTCATCCCCCTTTTTCGCTGTACCTTTGCAAGTTGAAATTCAATCTTTCTAAGTGCTTTTGCCATTGAGATGGAGTCTATCTTAGAATTATAGTCATGCCTCTCAATAGTCTTGTAAGAAACTTTTATTATCAGATAAGATTGAAAGAATCGATTAGTTACTAAATAAAGGGCTTTATCGGTTTAATTGTAAATTAAATAACTGCCTGATGGCCACAACGAATTTTGTTGATTACGTAAAGATGTTTCTTCGTTCAGGAAATGGAGGAGCAGGTTCTATGCATTTTAGACGGGAAAAGTATATCCCCAAAGGAGGCCCTGATGGTGGTGATGGTGGTCGTGGCGGACATGTTATTCTGAAAGCTAATTCACAACTTTGGACTCTGTTGCATCTTAAATATACAAAACATCTCTATGCCGAGCATGGGGAGTCTGGCTCCGGAGCATTACGTCATGGTGCTAACGGGAAAGATGTCTTTATTGAGGTTCCGTTAGGTACAATCGCAAAGGATGCTGAAACAGGTGAAATACTAGCTGAAGTTACAACTGATGGCGAAGAATGTATCTTCTTGCCGGGTGGCCGTGGAGGTTTAGGTAATGACCATTTTAAAACCGCAACTAATCAAACACCTCGATATTCACAACCGGGTGAGCCTGGAGTGGAAGGTTGGTTTATCCTTGAGTTAAAAATCCTTGCTGATGTTGGTCTTGTTGGCTTTCCTAATGCTGGTAAATCAACTCTTTTATCGGTCGTCTCAGCTGCTAAACCCGAAATAGCCGATTACCCTTTCACCACTTTAGTGCCAAACCTTGGAATGGTAAGCTATCGTGATAACCGTTCTTTTGTAATGGCCGATATCCCGGGTATTATTGAAGGAGCTTCGCAAGGAAAAGGTCTTGGAATACGCTTCCTTCGTCATATTGAGAGAAATGCCCTGTTACTCTTCATGGTACCTGCTGATGCCGACTCTATTGTCACGCAGTATCAAATTCTATTGAGCGAACTGGAACAATACAACCCTGAATTACTTGATAAACCAAGGCTTTTGGCAATTACTAAATCGGATCTGCTCGACGATGTGATGATTGAACAAATGAGAAGAGATGATACCCCTGAGGGAATTCAGGTAATTTTTATCTCCTCTGTTGCTCAGAAGAACATTGATAGACTTAAGGATATGATCTGGACGGAGCTTAATAAACCGATCTGGTAGTTTAAGATTCTTCAAACCTATTAGCTATGGATTTAATCACCTCATTCGATCGCTCTCTTTTTCTCCTGTTAAATGGGTTGCATACAAGTTGGTTAGATCCTGTTATGATGATAATAAGCTCTAAATGGGTTTGGATTCCGTTCTATCTCTTTCTTCTGTATCGACTATGGGTTATCTATAAGAGAGATTGTCTTAAGATATTACTCTCGGTTGCGCTTTTAATCACACTGACTGATCAAACAAGCGGATTAATTAAGGACGCCGTTAAAAGACCTCGTCCCACTCATCAGGAGGGTCTGTCAGAGATGGTGCACACCGTTGATGGATACAAAGGGGGAAAGTTTGGTTTTGTCTCTTCGCATGCAGCCAACTCGTTTGCCATTGCTCTCTTAATAGGCCTACTGCCCTCTCGAAAGCGTTCAATGACTCCATTGCTTGGATTGATTGTTTGGGCCTTCCTGGTCAGCTATAGCAGGATTTATCTTGGAGTACACTATCCGGGAGATATTCTCGGAGGAGCGCTGGTGGGGGTTATTGAGGCTTATCTGTTTTTATTGATATTATCAAAATGGGGAGGAATAAAAGCTAGAGAAGATGGTACAACGGTTTCGTGATTTTGTCAATAACAACACCCTTTTCTCGAAGGAAGACAAGCTATTACTAGCTGTTAGTGGTGGAATTGATTCAATGGTGTTACTTTGGTTAGCTCATCATTTGAAACTCAACTGCGAGGTTGCTCATTGTAACTTTAGCCTTCGGGATGATGATTCTATTGGTGATCAGAAATTTGTTGAGGCGACCTGCTTACGGTATGGTATCGGTTTTAATACTATAACATTTGATACTCACAAGGTGGCCGAGGAGCGCAAAGAGTCAACTCAAATGGTTGCCCGAGAGCTAAGATACTCCTGGTTTAATAAGCTTAGAAAAGAGAAGGGCTTTGATTATATCCTTACGGCGCACCACCGGGACGATGAAATAGAGACTTTCTTTATTAATCTCACGAGAGGTAGTGGATTAAGAGGCTTAAAGGGTATTCCCGCAAAAACGGATTATCTTGTTAGGCCATTATTATTTGCATGGAGAAAAGAGATTGAGCAGTTTGCTGAATTGAAACAGATAGAATGGAGGGAGGATCGATCTAATGCTTCTGATGACTATTTAAGAAATAAGATAAGACACCAACTTATTCCTGTTTTAAAGGGACTATTGCCAGAGGCGGCTTCCAGAACCAGTCTGAGTATTGATCTTCTCAGGTTCGCATCTATTGAGTTTGATCACCATGTTGAGGAGGTTACTCGAGGCTGTGTTACACAGATAAATGATGAAATAAGAATAGATCTCAATAGGATTAGAAGTTTTGATAGGTTAATCTATTGGCTCTATGAGTTGATCTCTCCGTATGGATTTAACCTCTCCAATTGCAGGTCGATAGTTAGATCAATAGATGAAACTACAGGAAAGCAGTTTTATAGTTTATCTCATCGATTGATAAGAGAGAGAGACTATTTGAGTATTACCCCCAAAGGATCTAATAGGAAGCTTGAACCCGTCATTCTAAATGGGGATGAAGGGATAATTAGTCATCCTATTGCCCTTTCCTGGCGCCTTTTACCTTACGATATTACTAAATCTATTCCAAAAGGGAAAGATCGTATTTGGGTGGATTATGACAAGATTGGAGCAAGTTTGACACTTGGTTACTGGGAAGAGGGAGACTGGTTTATTCCGTTTGGTATGAAAGGACGGAAGAAATTAAGTGATTTCTTTACTGATCTTAAACTATCAAGAAGAGAGAAGGAGAGCACCCCAATTTTAAGATCAGGTAATGAGATTGTCTGGATTATTGGATATCGGATAGATGACAGATTTTGTGTTAATTCAACTACAACACGTGTTTTAGAGCTGTCGGTTTCGTAACTGATACATTTTGTCTCGTTATTGGTACGTGAGTTACATTTCCTTTGTATTATTTTCGTAATTAACAATTTGCGATTATTTGGAGTATAATATAACCTAATGAAGGTTCTTTTAACTCCAGGTTATTTAATAGAATAGAAGGAGATGAATACTGATCAAGGGATACCAACTCATGCTAATATTTATCAAAGTCTGTTTGATAAATACCCTAGTCCAATGTGGATTTATGATACAACTACATTGGAGTTTGTTGCCGTTAATCAAGCAGCTGTAACTAAGTATGGATTCTCTAGAGAGGAGTTTCTAAGTATGACTATAAAGGAGATAAGGCCTCAGGAAGACTATGAAGCTATAATGACTGATATAATTAATACTACTAAGGTTGTAAATGAAGCAGGTATTTGGAGGCATAAATTAAAAAATGGTGAGATTATTTGGGTTGAAATAGTATCCCATCAGGTTGTTTTTGAAGGCAGAGAGTGTCGACATGTTATGGCTTATGATGTTACTCCAAGAATATTAATGGAGGCTGAATTGAGAGGTCGCGATCAAAAGAATCGTGAGATTAGTCTGTTATTGGAATCTTTATTTGATACAATCCCTGATGCTCTGATTATAAGAGATAGTGGTAATTCGATTATTAAGATGAATCAGGCGACAAAGACGCTTCAGGATAGTTTAGCTAAAGTTGGGAAGGAGCTATATGATTTAACAAGCGAGTGCGACAGTTCAACGAGTTATTCGGGTGAGCAGGTTTTAGAACTGTTTATCCCTGAGGTTAAAAGACACTACCGTGTAAAATGTTTTGTTATACCATCAGATAATGAGAATACAAAATTAAAAATCGAACTTCTAATTGATAATACTACAGAGAAGAGATCAGAGACTATAAAACAGATTCAGTATAACATTGCCGAGGCTTTGACTTCGAAAATTGCTATTGGAGATCTATTTGAGGTAGTGAGGTTGGAGTTAAGTAAGATCATGGAAGCCGAGAATTTCTTTGTAGCACGATATTCTGAAAAGGAGGATATGTTCTATGAAATACATGCGGTTGACAAGGTTGATAAAATCACATCTTGGCCTACCGGGCAATCATTATCCGGTAAAGTTGTTAAACAGCGGTCTTCATTTTTTCTTAATCGTGTAGCGCTTGAGTCTTATCGTAGAGACTCTGGTATTGGCGTAGTTGGCACCTTACCAATGTCGTGGTTAGGGGTTCCACTATATATGGGAGCCAATATCACCGGCGTTCTTGTAGTTCAGAGTTATACTGATCCAGATGCTTACTCATATCAGGATTTAGAGTTTTTAGAAGTCATTGCAAATCAAATATCAATTTCCTGGGAGCAGAAACACTCCCTGTTAATCTCTCAACAACTTAGACAAGGTCTTGAGAGTAGTCCTGTCTGTACAGTTATTACAGATAATAAGAGGAAAATTGAATACTGCAATCCAGCATTTACATCATTGACCGGGTGGTCGAATGACGAAGTAATAAACCATTCAATAGATATACTCAGATCTGGTTTTCATGATGATAAGTTTTATAAAGAGATATTAAATAAACTCTATAAGGGGGTTAGCTGGAAAGGAGAGCTGCTAAATCAAAAAAGAGATGGCAACCTCTTTTGGGCCAATACTGTTATCACCCCTTTGATTAATCCAAATGGACGGGTTACCCATTTTATCGCTGTTATTGAAGATATCTCTGATTCAAAACACTATCTCGAGATGCTTGAGAAGGCGAAAGAGAGTGCTATTCAAAATGAGCAACTTAAATCAACCTTCTTAAGGAACATAAGCCATGAAATCAGAACTCCTCTAAATGGTATTCTTGGATTTGCGGAGATTATCTCAAGTGGGATGTTCAGCCGGGAGGAGGTGATGGATTTTAGTAAATCTATCAGCAAGAGCGGATTAAAACTGATGGAATTGCTCGATAATGTGCTTGTATTAAGTACCCTTGAATCGCAAACTCACTCTCTAAATCTTTCAGATTTTGATGGTGTCAAACTGATTAAAGAGCTCATTTCCACCCTTGAAAATAGTGCTATTGATAATAATGTAAGTCTGGATTTTATAACAAATGTTGCTGAAGCAAAAATTCATTCTGATAAGTTTAAACTAAATCTTATACTAAAGAATATCCTGAGCAATGCTATAAAGTTTTCTAAGACTGGTAATGGTAAGTCATCTCCAAAGGGTCATGTAAAAATCTCTGTTACTAATGAGGGCGATAGTATTTTGTTTCTAATAGCTGATGAGGGAATTGGAATAGATCCGGTTAAACAGGCAGAAATTTATAATCAGTTTACTCAGGGAGATTCCTCTTCTACTAAGAGTTATTCAGGAATTGGTATTGGCTTGACTATCGTGAAACTTCTCTCGGATGTTCTAAATGCAGTGGTATGGTTCAACTCTGAGCCGGGTAAAGGAACTACCTTCTATTTGAGGGTAAATAATTTATAATATGGATATTCAAGAGATTAGTTTGTTAAAGCACTTTTCCTTAGTAAATGACAAAAATGAAAGACATTCGGACATGTTTGATTCATAGGGTTTAATCAGAAGCTATCTATGAGAATCCGGTTACGCAACATGTAACTCATTGATTTCATAATCCTTACAAGCATCTCTCTTATATCCCTCTTATATCTCTCTTATGCTTCTCTTATGTTCTCTTATGATGGCTTTAAACCACGAAAGGCACGAAAGGCACGAAAACTGCTAGATGAAGAATTTCGTGTTTTTAGTGTTTTTCGTGGTTAAATGTAATCAGCAACATTTAGAGTTCTTAAATCAGATCTTGATCTTCGTACTATTTGCCATAAAAATGAAGATAGCACAATCGCTCATCTAAATTTGGGGGTTTTGGTATATTGTGTGGCTAAAAACGCTAGGTATCTATACAAGTATGACCCATATGTGAGTTAGAGAATCGAATAGTATTCCGATTCTATTTTTTTCATAATCAAAACTAATTCTTAATCAAGTATCATAGAAAGGTCGAATATTTTGGATCCATGTCAGGGTAATGATTACCTAATGTGTTACTATTAAAAACTAGTCTCATGAGAGTTGAAAATTGTCTACTTGATATCGAGCTGCAACAAATCACTTCTGCTATTTTAGGAGATGAGAGATTGAATACCAAGGAGGAGGAATTCGGACTTAGTAATTTCAATAGTCTATTTAGGCATACAGCCTTCTTATCTCTTTCATTGACAAAACTTCGTTTAATTGGGCATAATAACTGGTCTGAAATTGAGGTTTTTCAGAATAAATTGACTGTTGATTTGCCTCTTTATTTGACCATAGCCAGAGAGGAGAATTATCCTCTTTCTCTAGAAGAGTTTATCTATTCAATTGATAGGTTTATAGATTACATTTCTGTTTTAGAGACTACTAACTTGTCACTTTATCAACAGTTTAACAATCTTGAGGTACTATCGGTGTTAGTGAAGATGAACTGGGAGCTATTGTTGATTTATAATCTAAATACAGATTATAAATAGTCGTTTAAAGAGCTAATTTTCTGGGGTCAGATTCGGTTTAAGCAGATCAATTTTTAATGAGTCGGCTGCAATTGAATCAGCTGGAGACAAAAACTTTAATGCAGGACCTGATATCTTAAAATCTGTAGTGACACTGAGAGCGTCATTTTCGGTAATAAAGCCCTTAGAGACCATCTTTTCGACCATAAGATGATAATAGTCATTAAGCCATTCTTTTGGCCTGCCATCAGCGTTAAATGAGTATTTAAACCATTTTGGGTGAGGAACAAGACTAGCTAAAAGAATACTCTCACTTAAATTTAGTCTTGATGCATCTTTAGCGAAATAGAATCGGGCTCCTTCTTGTACTCCATAGGTCATTGGAGCCATCTCAATGATGTTAAGATATACCTCATACATTCTTGCTTTTGAGGATAGCCTTTGACGCTCAATTAGCCAGACAATCAGAGCCTCCTCAAGTTTTCTGGTCACCGTCTTGTTTCTACTCAGAAAGACGTTTTTAACCAGTTGCATGCTTATTGTACTCCCTCCACGTGCAAATCTCTTCTCCTTGATATTGGTTATCATGGCTTCACGGAATGCATCGGGCAGAAATCCTCCATGATAATAGAAGGCACCATCTTCAGAGGTCATAATGGCTGATTGCAAGTATGGCGAAATCTGATTCAATGGAAGGTAGCCTGGGTTACCTTCGCCCACTAAGAATGTCCTTACCGGTCGTCCATATTCATACACAGTATGCATGAAAGGACTATTAATTAGTGTTAATGGAACCGCCCCATATTTCTTAATTTTAAACCTGTTGCCCTTCAGATCTGATTCGAAGATTAATGAATCCGGGTTATTCATATCCAGGTTGAAGGAGAGGTTATAGCTTAAATTTCCTTCTACCTGCATCCCTTCTAAATTTGAGAAGAGGCCAACTGGAAGTGCATCAAATAGCTGTTGGGCGGGGAACTCTCTTTTGTGGATTTCAAGGTTGATTTTATAGGGCTTAATTGGAATGAAACGGATATAAGGGTTAACCTGCAATCCATTAATCAAGGCATAACTGGTAGAATCTACCTCTAATTGGCTTGGAGAGATAATTAGGTCAAGTTCCCCTTTTAGTTCTTTAAACTTTACTTGACGGTTGCTTATCAATGGTTGCGATATAACCAAACCACTCACTCCGGCTTTCGAAATTAGTTTAAAAGAGGTGTCAGCTGCATTACCTTCCTCCATACTAAATTGGAGCGTATCAAACATTACTCGTGCGGTGAATCGACCATCCAGCCAAGGCACTAATAGCGGTTCTTTTCCATATATCTTAAAGTCACCCTTTTGTTCGCTACGATTAACCATGCCCTCAATAGTCCAGATGCGGGTAGTATCATGAGTTATAACTGAGATATTGTTTATAAATCCTCCGTTACGAATGGTATATTCTGCGGCATTAATTTCGAATCTGTTATTATCTATATTGGCTTTTAACCGAAGGTCAAATAAATTGCAATGAGAAGGAATTACTTCAAATAATAGGGTAAAGAGTCTTCTGACTTGGGTTGCATAATCAACGGGATCAGCGGAGGTGGTGTCTTTTAACGTTATTGCACGTGGTTTTAGAAGAAAAAGATAGTTAGACGATGAATCGGCTCTGACCAGATTGAGGTGGATGTGGTATCCATTAAGATCGCTGAATGACGGATTTAAAGTTAAAATCGACCTCCATCCGATGGTCACTTCAAGTTTCTTTGCTGTAAATAGGGTATCCGTACAATTTGAATCACCGATTGATACCTTTTGGAATGAGATAGTTCTTAATCCGCTGAACTCAGCCTGTTCAATCTGAAGATAACCATGAAACCTCATCGCAAATTTCTCCTTTACCTGATCAACTACTGATCTAAGGAAGACTCCTCTTAGTGAGAATAGTATTAAAAGAATGACAAATACTAAAGCTGCGGTGATATAAAGTGCTTTGCGGTTTCTTTTAACAAATTGTGCTGCTAGCTTTAGGAAGTTTCCTAGTTGAGCTTTAGCTTGAATGAGGTAGGATGGAGTTGAATTCACTTCTTTATTACTGATTAACCAACCATTTGGCGTGCAAAGGTACGCACTGTTAATAAAGGCTAATCAAATACGCCGTAATAATTTCTATTTTGTCAGAATGATTGGCTTTGTAATAAAAAAAACATGGGCGGAGTGGTGCTCCGCCCATTGGGGTAAATAAGAATTAAATGTTTATAACCGTTATTTGACGATGATCTTTTTATAGTCAGTTTTGTCTGAGGTGACCATTTTTACTAGATAGATACCCGGTGAAAGGTTTTCAATTTCAATCTGGTTTTCACCGGGTAGAGCTGTAAATGATTTTACTAGTTTACCCGTTGAGGAGTATATTTCACCTGTGAGTTGTATAGCTTGGCTGTTGGATAAATTAAAATGTCCGGAGCAAGGGTTAGGGTAGATGTTAATATCTGCTGGTGAGAGAGACGGTACTCCGACCCCACAATCAACTATGATAACATCAATTGGGATGCCAGCCGTTGAACTAACGCTTCCGGGACAGAAGGAGGGTGCTGCTTCAACATAGTAACTACCGGCCTCTGAGATAACATAGGTGGCATTGGTAGCTCCACTGATGGGGGCCCCATTATTATACCATTGTATAAGTGTATCATAGGGTGGATTATTGGCATGAACAGTAAATGAGGTCTCACGACAGAGCTCATAGGATTGAGTCTCGGGGTTGAAGGTTACATTATTGCCCATTTCTAGCATTATTTCCAATGGTAACCATGCGTAACTATCTATTTGAATAGTGTCAGACTGATAGTCAATACCATCTTTTGTTGCTTTTACGTAAAATAGTGCCTGATCATAGGTATACCAATCATAGGTAAATGAGGATTGGGTCGCACCTTCAATAGGGGTAAACGGGTCATTTAAAAACCAGTATTTAAAATACCATTGATAGGTGTCATAAATTGGGTTCTTAACGAATGCAGTGCCATCAGTCCATGGGCACATCATAGTATCACCTGTGATGGTTGGGTTAGTCTGGCTAAAACCAATAGATGAGATTACCAACATCATAAAACCGAGTAATGCTTTTTTCATTGTAGTGTCTATTTGATATGCTATTTGACGAATCAAAAGAGGTCTTTAATAACATCTCCGGAAAATGTAAACTGACCTCATTGGTCTAATTCGTTAATGCATGAGTTATTAATTCGTAAACACAAAGCAACAATGAATATTTCCTAAATGCTATTAATCAGACGTTACAATTTGTGACATCAGGTGTGACATTGTGTGACAATATCGATTTTAGGCGATAGAAGAGAGGTAAGCTTGAAGAGATTCACTCCTCTCTAGTCCCAGTTTGGTGATTATCCTTTCTTTTCTTTTACGACAACTTTCAGGAGAGATATTAAGCAGTGCAGCGATCTCCTTGTTGCTCAGATTGAGGTAAAGGAACGACAAAAAGCGGATATCATTGGGAGTCAATGTGGGGTGCTTTTGGGTTAGAATCAATAGTCGCTGGTTATTGACATTCTCGAAATGAGTCATAATCTCTTCCCATTTCATATCCTGTTTAAGATGGTTTTTTAGTTCAAGGATATCCTCCCAAAGTTTCTGATGCGAGACGATTTCAGGTAAGGTAGAAATACGAGTTACTATTTCTTCAATTAATTCGTTTCGGGTTGATTGGAAAAGGATTTTATCAGCTAGCTGTTTGTTTTTATCCTCAATCTCCAGCATAAGCAAACGTTGCTGCTCTTTCTCTTTTTCAAGCTCTAACTCTTTTAATAACTCGGCTTCGGTTAGTTGGTTTCGTAACAGGGTTGATTGTATCTTTTCATTTTCCAGTTCCAGCTCTTTAATTCGCAGCTCCTTCTCGGCATAAGCCTTTTTAAATGAGATTTGTTTTGCTCGTCTAAAGAATAGCATGATTAGCGTCCCCATTAAGAGAATAACTGAGCCTATCAGGGTTATAAAAAGCAACCGTTGACTATGACTCTTTGTCTTTGATAGTTCAAGTTGATGTTCTGAGTTGGCTAACTCAAACCGCAGTCGGCTAAACTCAAAGAGCTGGTGGTTTTTAGATAAGTTAATTCTCTCACTGATCTTAATCACCGAATCTTTTTCGGTAATTGCCTGACTAAATAACCCTTGCTCTAGTGAGAGCGACGAGAGAAACTCATATAGCCGTAATCTAAACTCATCATCAAGAGCCATTTTTAGTGCCTCATTAGCCTCAATTCTGGATTCATTGAAATCACTGCGATCTGAATAGAGCTTGGCTAAGAGAAAGGTCAATTCAGACAACTCTTCCTTAAATCCTTTTTTCTGGGCAATCTCTCTGAGACGTTGAATCTTCTCCTCTGCCTTTCTGAGATCTCCACGGCGAACCAACAAAGCTGCTACAACCATTTCGGCATTAACCCTTGATTGAAGTTCTGTCTTCTCGTTATCTAATGCTTGTTGAGCATAATATGATGATTTTACTGTGTCATTAGACTCCAGGTATACCTGTGCCAAATTCGAGGCATAGAGTCCCTCTTTTAGTCCATTCTTTTCTCTGCTAGCAATTTCATATGATCTAAGAAGAAACTCACTGGCTTTTTTCAAGTCTTTCTCTTTGATATAGACTATAGCGATGTTGTTTAATACAGTCATCTCGTCTATCGGGTCTTTTCTTATTAGCGCTAATTCATATGCTTTCAGGAATGTGGAGATCGCATTACCATAGTCTAGAACTCTAAAATAATTAAGTGCTAAATTGTTTTGAGCAAGAAACTGTTGTTTTGTAAGGCCCGCTGCAACTGCAAGATTATAAGCTTTTGTCAAATTTTCATGTGCAATGAGAGCATCGCGACTAAACATAGCTTTAACTCCAACTACAATTAAAGAGTCAATCTCTTTTGTCGTTTCAACAGAGTAACATTGAATAGAGTTGAAAAGAAATGAGACTATTATTGAAAACTTAAGAAAGCATTTCATGAAGTTCATGAGCAATCGATCGATTCATTTTTTCACCAATGACAATGTAAAGATAAAGCATCAACTTGGCTTTACCGAAAATTTAGGGTGAATGTAAGGGTTGATATATAGAAAGGTGTATATGATATAGGAAATCATTATTCACATAAACAATAGAAATCATGAAGACAATCAGAAAGATGACTGTGATTTGGGTCGTAGGTTTAAGTCTTGGTGTTACACTTAACCTGACAGGATGCACTAAGTCGGAAGAGATGAATCAGGAGGCTTTGAATCAAAGTAACAAAGATTCGTATAATTATACGGAAACAGAAAAGGATTTGCTTAATGTAATTGACTCAATGCCACTACAAGATTTGAGTGAGGCTGAAAAGGCGGCACTAATGGTTATGCGGGAAGAGGAGTATCTTGCGCACGATGTTTATGATTTGCTCGGAAAGATGTATTCAAGAAGAGTGTTTCTGAACATTACCAAAAGTGAAGATAGGCATACAGATGCTGTAAAGGCTTTGATTGAAAAATATGGGTTGACCGATCCCGCTCTTAATCATGTTCAGGGTGTATTCAATAATGCGGAGTTACAGAGCCTCTACAATAATTTGATTGCAAAAGGATCGGAATCACTTCTTCAGGCGTTGGTAGTTGGAGCTACGATAGAAGATGTCGATATCTATGATCTTGAAAAGCATCTTGAGGTCACGGATAATGAGGATATCAAAATGGTTTTCCAAAACTTGATGAGAGGATCTCGGAATCATCTTCGTGGCTTCTACAGAAATATTTTGTCTGAGGGGGGATCATATACTCCACAATATATTTCGGTTGATCTGTTTAATGAAATCATTAATAGCGAGCATGAAAGGAATTAGAGAAAGAATAGTATTTCAATGATAAAATTGAGGGGGGAGGAATCTCTCCCCTCTGATTTTTTATAAACCTTTAGGTAAAGGAGAGATAAAAGGTTTGTCGAAAAGGTTAATTGTGTAATTTAGACAATTAGCTTTAACCATAGACCAATGAGAAGATTAATCGTTTTATTAATGGTACTCTGTTTGAGTACACCAACGATAGTTAAAAGCCAGAAGCACACCTTTTCAGTCGGCGATAATGCCTTTCTGCTAGATGGCAAACCCTTTCAAATTATTAGCGGAGAGATGCACTTTGCTCGGATCCCAAGAGAGTGTTGGAAAGAGCGGCTTCATATGGCAAAAGCCATGGGGCTTAATACAGTTGCAACTTATGTCTTTTGGAATTTCCATGAAACAGAAAAGGGGTTCTATAACTTTAAAGATAATGCCGATGTTGCAGAGTTTTGCCGCTTAGCGCAAGAGGAAGGCCTTTGGGTTATTATTCGCCCTAGTCCGTATGCGTGCGCCGAATGGGAGTTTGGGGGGTATCCATATTGGCTCTTAAAGGAAAAGAATCTTAAGGTAAGAAGTCAGGATTCTCGATTTATGGAGATGAGTAGGAACTATTTCAATGCCTTGGCAAAGGAGATCGTTCCACTACAAATAACGCACGGTGGCCCTATTATAATGGTTCAGATTGAAAATGAATATGGTTCTTATGACAGTGATAAGGTTTATCTTGGAAAGTATAAGGATATCTACAGGCAATCGGGTATAGATGTTGAATTGTATACTTGCGATGGTCCTTCTCAAATGCCTGCAGGATACCTTCCGGGGGTTCTTCCTGCTGTGAACGGACTGGATAATGTGAAGGAGGTTAAACAATTGATTGATAAATATAACAATGGCCATGGCCCCTACTTCATTGCTGAATGGTATCCCGCATGGTTTGATTCATGGGGTTTAGAACACCATGTTGTTCCTTATAAAGACTTTATTGCAATATATGACTCTGTTCTGTCCGCCGGATTATCTATAAATATCTATATGGCGCATGGAGGTTCAACCCGATGGTTCTGGAATGGTGCAAATATGAGTAAACGCGAACCCTATATGCCTCAGACATCAAGCTATGACTATGATGCTCCAATTGATGAAGCAGGGAATCCTACCCCTAAGTTTTTTGCAATGAGGGAGGTAATATCTAAGCATCTTCCTAATGGGGTCACATTACCAATTGTTCCGGAAAAGAAGAAGAGTATCTCAATCAGAGATGTTACCCTGAATCAGTTTAGTTCAATCTGGCAGAATCTTCCATCTCCAAAAGTCAGTGATAAGCCGCTCTGTTTCGAAGATCTGAATCAGGGTTATGGATTTGTATTGTATCGTACAAAGCTTAAGCCTTCATCAAAAGGGCTACTTAAGATCAAACAACTTCGTGACTATGCGGTAGTCTTTATTGATGGAAAACAAATTACAACTTTGGACAGACGGTTAAAACAAGATTCTCTTGAGGTCGAAACCGGTAATAAAGAATCTATCTTAGATATCTTCGTCGAAAATAACGGAAGAATCAATTACGGCTATTACCTCAATGATAACCTTCATGGCATCACCCAGTCGGTCACACTTAACGATGCTGAGATATTGAACTGGCAGATGTTTAGCTTTCCTATGGCTGATATTTCCAATATGAAGTATATATCTGATAATTCTGTCTCCGGACCACTCTTCCGAAAGGGCTATTTTTTACTAAATAAAACCGCTGATACCTATTTGGATATGAGTCATTGGGGGAAGGGACATGTCTGGATAAATGGGAAAAGTATTGGAAAGTATTGGAATATTGGCCCACAACAGACCCTTTATGTCCCGGCTCAATGGCTTAAAGAGGGTGAAAATGAAATAGTAATATTTGAGCAATTGAAACCGGAACAGCAGGTTGTTAATTTTATTGAGGCTCCTATCCTTGATAGACTTCAAAAATAGGAAAGAGAAAACTTATTTAATCTAAGCAAACCCGAATCTAACCGGTGGTTTAATAGCCTTTATATTTTGAGAACACGATTTTGAGATCATGATACAAGAAAATGCAACCAATAGTATGGCCGGTTTCTATAGGAGAATAGCCATTTTTGTTACCCTTACTCTGGTTTTCATTGCCAATATTCATAGCCAACGTGGTGATGCGATAGTTCGCTTTAACAATGAGGCAACTGATTTTACTCAAAGTCTTCCTTTAGGGAATGGCAGGCTAGGTGTGCTTATGTTTGGCAAGACGAGCAAGGAGCGGTTAGCGTTAAATGAGATTTCTCTTTGGTCGGGAGGCCCTCAAGATGGGGATAATGAAGAGGCTCATAAATATCTAAACGATATTCAGCAGTTATTACTGGAAGGTAAAAATCGGGATGCTCAACTGATGTTGCAAAAGCACTTTGTTGCGAAGGGAAGAGGCTCAGGATATGGTAATGGTGCCAATGATAAATATGGATGTTATCAGACCATGGGAGATCTTTTTATCTCTTGGACAGATAGTACTGCGGATGTCACTGATTATAGTAGGTGGCTTGATTTGGAATCAGCAGTCGCAACAACCCGGTTTTCAAGAAAAGGAGTGACCTTTACGGAGGAGGTATTCACTGATTTTGTTAATGATCTAATCTGGGTTCGCTTAAAGGCCTCGCAGATTGGGGCATTGAATTGTCGGGTAGCCCTCTCCAGAAAGGAGAATGCTGAGGTAAGTACTAAAGGGCAACAGATTTTTATGACCGGACAACTGCCATCGGGCAGTGATAAAGGGATGCGTTTTGCGACGATTGCCCAGGTGAATAACCTAGATGGCGAAGTTGTAACGGGTGTAGATGGCATAGATATTAAGAGGGCAACCGAGTGTTGGATAGTTGTAACATCAGCTACAAATTATAACTACTCAAATGGCCTGCTTAATGATGAAGATGTAGTCAATAAAGCATTGGGCTATCTCAAACATATGGATGGCATCACCTTTAATGATGCTGTAGGAAAGAGTCAGGGGGCATATCAAAGGCTCTTTAATCGGTGTCGATTTTCCATGCCATCAAGTATTGATCTCAGTTCTATAGCCACCTCTGAAAGATTGAGAAACTATCAGAATGGGGGAAGTGACTCTCAGTTACCCGTTTTATACTTCAATTTCGGCAGATATCTTCTTATCTCCTCTTCAAGGCCAGGGTTGTTACCAGCCAACTTACAAGGTTTATGGGCTGTTGAATATCAAACCCCTTGGAATGGAGATTATCATCTAAATATAAATATACAGATGAATTATTGGTTGGCTGAAGTTACCAATCTGGCAGTTATTACAGAACCCTTGCATCGGTTTACACGAAATCTGATGGTTAATGGCGGGAAGACAGCCAAAGCCTATTATAATGCGGATGGTTGGGTGGCACATGTTATTAGTAATCCTTGGTTTTTTACATCACCCGGTGAGGGCGCAGAATGGGGTTCAACATTGACGGGAGGGGCATGGTTATGTGAACATATCTGGGAGCATTATCGGTTTTCCGGAGACACCAGCTTTCTAAGAGATTATTACCCGGTATTAAAGGGGGCAGCTATATTTCTTAAATCTGTCTTAATCAGGGAACCAAAGCATGGTTGGTTGGTTACTGCCCCATCAAACTCTCCTGAGAACACCTATATTACGGAGGATGGTTTTCAAGGTCAAACCTGTATGGGGCCTACTATCGACATGCAGATCTGCAGGGAGCTGTTTAACGCTTGTATATCAACATCTGAGATACTTAAGATAGATCAACAATGGGCCAAAAAACTGAAGGATATCATACCTCAGTTGGCTCCTAATCAGATTGGAAAGAACGGTGATTTGAATGAGTGGATCAATGACTGGGCTGATGCAGAGCCCAGACATCGTCATGTATCACATTTGTATGGTTTACACCCATACGATGAGATAACCCCTTGGGAGACCCCTGATCTATCAAAAGCAGCTATGAAGACCTTGTCTGATCGTGGCGACGAGGGAACGGGTTGGAGTAAAGCCTGGAAAATGAACTTTTGGGCACGTTTAGGCGACGGGGATCATTCTTTACTCCTGCTCAAACAGCTTCTGAAACCGGTGAGTGAGAACGGCGTGATTATGCATGGTGGAGGCACTTATGATAATCTTTTTTGTGCCCATCCTCCATTTCAGATCGATGGAAATTTCGGGGGAACCAGTGGTATAGCTGAGATGTTATTACAGAGTCATGGGAAAGATGAGATTATCAGATTCTTGCCTGCACTTCCATCTGATAGTGATTGGGCAAAGGGTGAGGTTGCAGGCATGATGGCGAGGGGTGGTGTTGAAGTTACCATGGTTTGGGATAACCATAAGCTTACCAGGGCAACACTTAAAATGAGCAGTAATGGCAACTGTAAGGTACTTATTCCAGCTGGTATGAAGGTGAGTGACAGTAAGGGCAAGGTAGTATCTGAAGATGTTGTTCAAAGTCGAGTGCTCACTCTTACGATGGTCAAAGATGAACGTTATGTTATAGAGTAGTTTGTCAGCGACTAGTCATGGCTTTTCTAGTTCAATTCCGCGCTTTTCTAGTTCAATTCCGAGCTTGATAAGTCTCTCCCCCGCTTCTCTCTCATTTCTCTCTCATTTCTATTTTTGCCGCAATCTTCTATATATTTTCTCAATTTCTCAACATCTTCTCGACATCTTCTCGACATCCTCTACCTATCTCCTCAAGATCCTCTCTATATCCTCTACCTATACTGTTCTTATCTTACACGAGTTTATAGGGAGAGGATAGGGAGAGGATAGGGAGAGG
>JAJTBW010000218.1 GCA_021286705.1 Sphingobacteriia bacterium | reverse complement strand
CAAAAGATAGCTAAGATGCTTTTAAGGTTGGTACTATAACGTTTTTGTATGAATTCAGGAATAGTGTACAGCCCCTTTTCAATGAAAATTGGTAAAAAGTACTTTGCTACAATGATGAGAGAGATGGCAGCCATCCATTCGTAACTGGCGATGGCTAAACCAATAGCGAAACCAGAGCCTGACATTCCTATGAATTGTTCAGCAGAGATATTTGCTGCTATTAAAGAAGAACCAATAGCCCACCATGGAAGTGTTTTTCCGGCTAAAAAATAGTCTTCAGTGTTTTTTTCTATCCCGTTTTTCTTTCTGCTCACCCATAGTCCGATGCCTAGAATAAGGAGCATGTAAACCGCTAAAACAACGTAATCGATTGAATGAAGTTCCATGTTTTTGGTTTTTGTGACTGTAAAATATTAATATACTACCTTGTTATCTATCTTTCCCTAGCCAAATTTAGGTAATTTCTATATGATAAAAAATACTCAATGATCTTCTTATAAAGTTTCTCTTTTTTTATGTAAATAGGTTTAGAGTTCTGTTAATTGTGTAACTTGAATGCGTAATTTGGGGAACCTTAAAAATGTGGGAAGGTCTCAATTTTAAAGATTTAGAAATATCTTGAATTTGTTTTTGTTAAACAATCACTTAAAGATGATAAATAATCAAATGGAAAGCAGGGGTCAATTTTACACTCTGACCAATAATTTAGGTATGTCAGTAGAATTCTCGGAATATGGTGCGTTAATTGGACGGGTTTGTGTAATGAATAAAGAGGGTATGCAAGTTCCGGTGACATTAGCATTGCCGGATATATCTGCTTATGAGAACCAGAATTACTATTTGGGTGCAATGATGGGTAGGTACGCTGGTAGAATTCCTTATGGCGAGTTTAATTTGAATGGGAAGAGGTATGATATAGTAAAGAACAATGGGATGCATACCTTACACGGTGGAAATGGATTGGATAGACGAAAATGGGATATGGATACCTTTAGTGATGAGGATGGGCAAGGAGTAATATTCTCGATACTAAGTCCTGACGGAGACTCCGGGTTTCCTGGAAATTTACGAATAAAGGTTGTATATAAGCTGTATAATGATTTGAATGACTTAGAGATTTGGATTCAAGCAGTGAGTGATCAAACAACGCAGATAAACCTTGCTCAGCATAGTTATTTTAACTTAAATGGGATTCATTCTCAAATCGATAATCACTATATCACAATAGCTTCAGATTGTCATTCAAAAGTTGATTCAGAACTAATGCCATTAGGTGGCTGGGAAAGCTTTGAGCCCAGGATGTTGAATGATCGAGGATGTTTTGAATATAAACCTATAGATACTATTTGGACTGAGGTTCCATTTGAGATGGATCACACATTGTTGTTAAATAAATCGATGGTATCCCATGCAAGAGCATGGTCGCCGATTTCTGGTATTCAACTTGATGTAAAGACAACACAACCCACTCTCCATATTTACACCGGTAATTTTCTGCCTGATGGTGATGCCTATTTTAATTCACTAGGAATATCACGGAAGAGTGGTTTTTGCTTTGAGACTATGAGGGTTCCCAACACAAAAGAGTTTGCAGATTATCCATCAACTGTTTTGGAAAAAGGACAATTGTTTGATGAAAAGACCAGATTTGAGTTCAGGATAGTCGACCACTATAACTCTTTTTTATAATTTTAGATTACAATTAGTGATAAAGTAACGAGGTCATTTAAATTGACTGAATGACTAATGTAAAACCAATATATTCTGCTATAACAAGACGACTCTTGGTGCTGATGATCGTATTGTCAGTATCAATAGTTGTGATTTATGTTGTCTATGCCTCTGTTAATATATATAATGAGATGCAAGAGACTAAAGAGAAGGAGTTGGCTAGTGTGAAGGAGCAACTTAGGCAGAAGTCGGCTGGTACAATAAATTATATAGCACTTGTTAGACAGGATAATGCAATAAAACTTAATGAGATTCTAAAGCAAAAGGTATATGAAGCTTATACAGTGGCTACATCAATTTACAACGAATCAAAAGGGGTTATTCCTGATCCGGTTATAAAAAGATTGATAAAGGAGAGCTTTCGGGATTTAAGGTTTTTTGGTGGCAGAGGGTATTATTTTATTGCTGACTTATATGGTAATGAAGTTCTTTATCCAGTTTCTCCGGATAAAGAGGGGTTAAATTTGATAAATCTGACAGACCTAAAAGGAAATTTTCCAATTCAGGATGAAATTTCAATAATAAAAAAAGCAGGGGAGGGATTTGTAACTGATTACTGGCCTAAGCCAAATTCTGATGATGATAAACTGTTTCCAAAGACATCGTTTGTTAAAGAATTTAAGCCTTTTGGCTGGTTTATAGGGACAGGAGAATATTTAGATAATATAGAAATTGATGTTCAACGAACGGTCTTGAACAATTTGATTAAAGAAGATCAGCTAAAGAATAACTATCTGTTTGTCCTAAAATCTAACGGATTGGCGATTTTTAATTCTGATAGCACTCTGTTTGAAAGAACCAACGAGGGTAAGCTTATTGATGCATTTGGTCTTGATGTGTTAAGAGAATTTAGAAAGCTCAGTATGCAGCCTAATGGTGGTTTTATTTTACTCTATGCAAACTCAAAGAATGATAGTCCGCAACCAATTCAGTTCTTTGTGAAATCAGTTGATGGTTGGGATTGGATGGTGGCTTACGGCCTAAAAGTTAGTCCTATTGAAATTGGGTCTGATGTTTTTCTTAAGAAGTTGACATCTACTTTAATTCCGAATCTCATCATTGTACTTTTAATATTTACCTTAATCTCACTTCCTTTGTTCTATTTGATGAAGAGACTGACAACTTCAATCAAGAAGAATACCCAAACGTTTGAGAATGTAATGGAAGCTGCCCTGATTAATTCAGAAATGATAGATCCTAATAATTATGTCTATAAGGAATTTCAAGACTTAGCAGCTACATTTAATACGCTTATTGAGAAGAATAAGTTATCTGTCCTTCAACTTAATGATAGCGAAACGAGGTATCGTTTAATAGCAACTCAGGTTTCAGATATAATCTTCACAATTGTAGAAGGCTTAAAGTTTAATTATGTTAGTCCTTCAGCTACAAAGATAACAGGCTATGACATTGATGAGATCCCAAACTTTAACCCTGAGAATTATTTTCCTGAAAAAGATAGGCGACAAATCAAGCTTATTTTAGGCAGGATTATCTTCTCGAGTAAAAAGAATTTTCGACAGGGATCTATTTTTCAATATGAATTGAATATTGTAAAAGCTGATGGTACCTACCTACCAATGGAGGTTAGGCTAACACCGGTGTATCTTAAGCAGCGCAAGTTTGTCTATCTGCTTGGTGTAGCTCGTAACCTCTCTGAACGTAAGGAGGCCCAAGTAGCTCTTGAAAAGAGTGAAGAACGATACAGGTTACTAGCCACTAATGCTTTGGATCTTATCTGGAGCATGGATTTAAAATATCAGTTTACCTTCGTTAGTCCCTCAGTTTACAGAATCGAAGGTTATACCAGAGAAGAAAGAGTGGGTATGCCATTGCATAGGTTACTTCCACCCGAATCATTTATAGTAGTAGATGATCAGCTTAAGTTGTTGGTTAAGAAATATCATGAGCAAAAAACGAAACCGAATCCCTCTTCTCCTGATTTTTCTGCTTCATTTGAAATAAAACAATTTAAAAAAGATGGAACACTATACTGGGCGGACGTCAAAGTTGGTTTGTCTTTTGCTGTAGATGGAACCCTAACTGGTTTTAATGGAATCACGAGAGATATTACTGAGAGGAAAAAAGCCGAACAAGAGCTTAAAGATTCTGAAGCCAAATTGAGAAAGATTAATGCCACAAAGGATAAGTTTTTCAGTATTATTGCACATGACCTAAGAAACCCATTCTCTTCACTTGTAGGTTTTACATCCATGTTAAGTGAACATTTTGATAATTTCTCTGATAGTGAGAAGCTAACTATAATAAATCAGCTAAGAATTACTTCTGAAACGGCCTATAGATTGCTCGAGAATTTGTTGGAGTGGTCAAGGTCAGAAACGGGAACAATGACTCTTGCTCCGACTTATTTCGATATTGAGGCACTTTGCCAGGAAGTCCTTTTGTTACATAGACCACATGCACAAAGAAAAAATATTGAATTGTCAAGTGTACCTTGTCCTGTTCATCAAGTGTTTGCAGATCGAAATATGATTGGTACTGTGTTGAGAAACTTAATCTCAAATGCAGTAAAATTTACCAGAGAAGGTGGGGCGGTTATGCTAGACTATAATCTTGAAAAGGAACGGTTACAGATTCTTATTCGAGATTCTGGTGTTGGTATATCTTCTGATATGCAGAAACGGCTTTTTGTGATTGATCAAAAAGTTAAGACAAGCGGCACCTATAATGAACCTGGGAGTGGATTAGGACTAATCTTGTGCAATGAGTTTGTGATTCATAATGGAGGAAAGCTAACACTGGAAAGTATTATTGACAAGGGTAGTACCTTTGGGTTCACCCTTAGACTTTCAGATGAGTCATTTATTAATGGGCGATTTGAGTAGTGGGGTATTTAATCGATTGAGCTTTTTATTCAGTTAGTTACCAGAGACGAAAATTGCGTCTAGTTAACAGTTATCTTTTGGCGTTAAGTTATTTAATCCAGTTGTTTTGTTTATACCAATTTATGGATAGCTTTAGCCCTTGGTCAAGATTAATCTTTGGAGCCCAGCCGGTTACGGTTCTGATTTTCATGTTGCTACACTTCCAGTTTTTTGCCTTCATAGTTAGGTATTTGTCGTAATTAAGAGTAGGAGTCTTCTTGCTGAATGAACTGAAAAGTTCAACTAGTCTGACAATAAAAAGAACTAATAATTGGGGGATGGGGAGTATAAAGGCTTTTACTCTTAGTTGATTTTTAGCCAAGGAACTATATTCTTTATTAGTGTAGCTTTTCCCATCTGAGATAATAAAAGTTTCATTTGTTACAGAGTGAGTAAGTGTCGTTAAAAGAGCTTCAGCTAAATCTGTTACATAGATAAAGCTAATACTCTGCTGCTTTATCCCAATCTGAGGATCGATACCTGATAGTAGTGTTTTAAGCATTAGGTAATAGTCTTTATCTCTTGGGCCATAGACCCCAGTTGGTCTCAATATTATGTATGGTAATCCAGAGTTTTTAACTAATTCTTCTGCTTCTAACTTTGATTTTCCGTAAAGAGTGTTTGGGTTATCTGTTTCAGATTCAGATATCTCAGTCATAGTCTTTTCATCGCCAGGTCCATGGGCCGCAAGACTACTCATGAAAACAAACTTCTTTAAAGAGGGGAAAGTGTGTTTTATAGCCTCTAAAAAGTAGGAGGTGAGGTTAACATTAACCCTTTTAAAATCATCAGCTTTTTTTGCTTTAGTCAGGCCTGCATTATGAATAAAGAAATCAGGCTCTCCATTTACATCTTTGTAGTCACGGAAAGCTCTTCCTAGTTCTATTGGGCTTATTGAAGAGACCTCGATGAGCTGAATAGGAAGGTTTTTAAGGTAGGTAAGGTCTGATTTATTTCTTACAATAGCGCATACATTAAACCCCTTTTCCAGAGCAATTTCGCAGATGTGGCTACCCACAAAACCATTCGCACCGGAAATTATTACCTTTCGTTCCATAGACTAACCTTATTTATAGAATTGATTATTGTATGAGTTATGTTTTCTACCCCTTCATCTGCATTAATCCAGTGA
>JAJTBW010000016.1 GCA_021286705.1 Sphingobacteriia bacterium | reverse complement strand
GGAGAAGTTTCAAGAACAAGTCATTGATCAGTATCTTTAAGTCTTTGTCATGTGAATAGTACCAAAGATCTCTTCTTTTACCAGATTATTTGATGAAGTGTTTTGGCCTTTTATTTAGGGTGTCCCTGTGTCGAAGTCAGGAATAAATCGAGCGCAAATCTTGTCTCATTTTACCTAATGAGACAAGATTAGATATTGAAATAAATTCGGTTTTAAAGCCGATTCTAAATAGATTATAATATTTCGTGATTAATAACCTCTCTTACAATTGCCAGAATTTCATCATTGCCTTTTGCTGTTAGTCTTGCGCTGTAGAAATGATTTATACCATCCTCAGGAAGCTCATATTGAAGGCTTCCTACTGAATTGCTATTAAGGAGTTGAGGGAACAGAGCAAATGTGCTATCGGCAATGTCTTTGGGTAAAACATCCCATAAGGTTCTACCAACCAGACGAGCTTTTGAGATCCGGTCATATTTATTGGAAGAGCAGCTAAAGTCGGTGTAACGTCCCTCTTTATTGAAGATAAATATCATATCAGGAATAGTTGCAAGCAGGGCTTTATTTCTCTCCTCGCTTTTTTGAAGAAGTTGTACTGTCTGTTCTTTCTCCTTTATTAGTCTTGCCTGTTGTAGGTTTTGAAAGGCTTGAAGAGATAATTCCCCTGCCATTAGTTGCAGTGCTTTTGCTACTCTTTCCAGTTGTTTCTCAGACATGAAAGGGACCTCTTCGAGGGCTGCTCTAAATACAACAGGATTTACATCAAGCTCAGTTGCATATTGCAGTACTTTTGAGTCGTCAACTAAACTGTTTCTTACCTGTCCAATTATCCAATGTCCTACAATCTGCTGTTCAACAATGATTGGAACACCAAAATCCAGAAGGCCTGCACTTACGCATGGTTGGATCTTAGGGGTAGAGTCTATAGTGTTTAGGAGTAAGGAATCAGAGCGCATGCAGTTTTGTCTTCCTTTGGCAGTTCCTCTGATAATATCGCTACAAAGTCTGCAAAAGTTGGAGGGCTTAGTAAATGGAACTCCATTAGGAAAGGTGATTATTGAGGCTACTCCCGTGGCAAAGGCAAAAGCATCTTGGATCTTTTGTAGTTCATTGATGTTAAATAGATCAGCAATCGAAATGCTTTGGCCATGTTTTAATTGGTTGGTCAGTAAATTTACACTCCTTTGTTGATTTTCTAGTCGTTTTTCAGCGTCGGTTAATGAATAGCCAATTATTAGGTACTCATCGTCAGGATTGACTTTATCAATTGATTTATTAATTGAAATATTGAAGGTAATATAATCTCCATCAGCTTTTCTGAACCTTATAAGATGCTTGTTAGGAACCTTCTGACCCAAAACGATCATTTTAATTAGACTACTCAGTATTAATTTATCATCACTATGAATTATGGATGCGATATTTGAGTCCGAGACATCCAGTGTGTCATAGAATAGTTGTTTTGTGACCGCTGTGTTTATGTAACGTATGGAGCCCTCTTTGTCAATAACAAATGCGATCTCGTTTATACTCTCAGATATGGTATGGTAATATGATTCGCTCGAAACTAATCTTAACTCTTTTCTTTTATCGTTGGTAATGTCTTTAATAATCCCTTTGAAATTGATTTCATGATCCGTTTCTGATGAGACCATTTCACCAGAGATTGCGATCCAGTGGATTCCATCTGTTTTTATAAGCCTAAATTCGCTTTCACTATAGGTTGGGTGATCAGTAGCTAATGTTTTAAAGTATTGATTTACTATAATAATGTCAGTTGGCTCAATATTCTTTACAAACTCTTCAATTGAATATAATCCATCCTGATACTCTTTTTCTCCCTCTTGATTTAGGTTCTTTATTCTAATTACTCCATCGCTTAAGGAATAGAACCAACTGTAAACGGAGTTTGATAATGAATTACTATTGATTCTTTTTGTGATATCAGCTTGCTCTTTTTGGTATGACCTATGTCTTGATAGGTCAATCCCAATGGCAATGATTATCTTTTTCCCGAAGTACTCTCCGGGACCAATCGAAACCAGTGTGGGAAAGATTTCCCCGTTTGCTTTTTGCCCCCAAAATTCGAAACTGTGTTTTTCTCCGTTATAAGCTTTCGTTAAGAGATTCATCACCTTTGGTAAATCATTTCTGCCTCCTGCTGATAGAAAGAATGGGCTATTATTTTGAAATCGTTCTTTTGAAAACCCATACATCTTTATAGCGGCCTCGTTTATATCAATAAAGAGACCTTCTTTACTCAAAATGTAAACAGCTTCTGATGCGGAATTGAAAAGTGCTTTAAAAGTAGCTTCACTTGACTTGAGCTTTTCTGCCATTAATTTATGCTCAGTGATGTCTACCTTAACACCTATAAAGTGCGTTATTTCTCCTTTCACATCAGTCACAGGACTGATACTTGCCGATTCCCAATAGTGCGACCCATCTTTACGTTTGTTCAAGAATTCACCTTCCCATGTTTTTCCCGCTTTAATTTGTGCCCAAAGGTTCAAGTATTCTTCTTCGGTGGTGTGTCCTGTTTTCAGAACTGCCGGGTTTTGTCCGATTGCTTCTTCCTCAGAGTAGCCGGTAATTTCTTTGAATTTTTGGTTTACATACTGAATCTTACCATCAATATCGGTAATGACTATCGAGACGGGGCTTTGTTGAAGTGAGTCTTGTAATGCGTTAATGGTTATTGATTTAATTGGATCTTCTATTACAGGTTCAGTTGCGGGTGTAGTATTGCTGTTAGTTGATACTTTAAGGGCTTGTTCTTTTTTTCGTTTTTTAGAATAGCTCAAATAGTGCCAAAACAATGTGATATTTAATAATACTAATAAAGTTAGAATTAGAATATTAATCCATCTGTTATTAAATAACGATAATACCTCACCAGCGTTTCCAATCGTTAACAGAATAGAATTGTTAAAAAGGTGGTAGTGGATCGTTTCTAGTGGAGCAAGAAATGATAGTATTTTGAATATTTTCATCAAATGTTGTCTTTTTTAAGACTGTTTACCTTCCTTCATTTACACAAATTGCTATGAGCCTTTGAATGTCGTTTGTCAGAAAAGTACGCCTTGATTTTCTATTAGTTGTAGGTTGGTTCTTATTGATGCCTTCTTTGTTAACTATCTCTTGTAGGAAATACTGGCTTGATTATAGTCTTGCGAATTCGATTTTGAGGATTTAATTTTCGGAATAACGAGATTGTCTTTTTCTACTTAACTAGTAAGATTTACTGTTACAAATATAGAAACAAACGGTTGATTGTGCTTTTAAGAAGGGGAAATTATAAGGTTTTATTTCGGTATCAAGGCTATAGATCATGTAATCGCTGTTTTTTATGTTATATTTGAAAGAGTATTCTCTTCATTGTGATTAGAACAGTTGATTTCTTGATATACTTAATATTAACCTAAATGAAGTTGCTATGAGAAACTTTTTAATTATTGCTTTAATGTTGATTTTAAGCAATTCGTTACTGTCTCAGAATTATAGTTTGGTAACAGGTTCAACCAAAAACCTATATGTTTTAGATATTGATCAATCAACCTTTTCCTTGGTTGTTGATTCGGTCAGTGATAACAGTGGAGTGAGTAGATTTTATACTCAGTTAACTGTTAGCGATTCCATGAATAAAGTCTCACAGAATTGTAGTTTTTGGGGTGGGGCAGAGTGTATCTCCTTTTCCAAGCATGGCTTATTAGGAGAGACTATAATAAACGAGAGTGATTCTCTTTGGTATCTGTTTAATGATTATGGAGATACCTTGGTTTTTAACACTACTCTTGAAGTAGGTCAGTCTCGTAATATATTGGAGTTTAATAATGAGACTTTTTATGTTACCTGCACCTCCATACAGCCTGAAGAGTTTCTTGGGGTGATTGATACGGTTAAAACGTATGATATTTTTTACTTAGATAGATTTGGGGTTTATAGAATTTATAATAGTGACTTGTCGTTTAAGATTTCCAAGAATCATGGACTAATTTGTGCTTTTGATATGAGTATTTTCCCTGATTATACTGAAGGGTTTACAATTGCCGGCTCTGAGGAGTTACAAAAAGGGCTGTATAGAATAAGAAGTTCTGATGTATATAATTTTGCAGTTGGTGATGTTTTTCAATATCGAAATGAATCATTTGAGAGCATCTATCCTAATCCTATAACAACTACTGCGATACAATATGAGCGAAGGGAGATTCTAGAGCGTCAGGAAACAGCTGATAGTGTTATCTATCTCATTGAAAAGTCATGGTTTACGGTTGGCACGTCAGCACAATCATTTGATACGGTTCGTGAAAGCTATTCTAAACTAGATTCTGTTGTATCTCTTCCGGTTGAGGCATCTTCAGTACATGATATGGATATGCTTTCCAGAAAGAAGCTATACAGGGAACTCTATTCTAATATCGGCGATGGTTGGACAATTATCATTGATAATGATTGGAGTAAACGGTATTGTGCTTTGGATATGTGTTTTGGTAATGCCGATACTCAGGGACAAGTAATTACAGATCGAACAATATCTATTCTTGGAGTTGGTATGTTCTATTCAATTTTTAAAACGGTCTACCCTTTGAATAACTACTCAACAGTAAGTTATGAATCGACGCTCTGTTATTATAAAAAGCAGAATACTATCTGGGGCGATGAGGCATTCGTTGGCATAGATCACTTTGCTAATCCTGATAATTCGATCTCACTCTATCCTAATCCTGTTTCAGATATCGTCAATATTGAAAGTCAACAATATGGTATTTATAAGATTATTGATCTTAGTGGTGCGGTAGTTGCCTCTGGTATCAAGGATGCTGATCTTGTTAAAGTAGATATATCAGGCTTGTCTAAAGGGATATACATGGTAAGGCTTCAGAGTGGCTCAAGTGTCTCCTCTGCTCGTTTTGTTAAGATAAATTAGAATAATTGCATCAAACTTATCTTCCTCTGATTTAAAATCAGAACTGCTACGATTCAAGTCGTTTTACCTAAGTGCTTTAAATGAAAACTTTTTTTACTCAATACGAAATATCTTCTCTAATAATCAAGTCAGAATACCAACGCAAACTCTAATAAAAACCAATAGAATCAGCAGAGGTAATTTTATATCTCTGCTGATTTCTTATTGGTTGGTCCCTCTAGACAATAGTAGGTGCACATTATCTAATAGAGTAATAGCACCTTATTTTTTTAGGCGTTCGTTTAGAAGTGGTATGATCTTGTTGACATCACCTACAATTCCCAAGTCTGATATCTGGAAGATGGGAGCGCTTTTATCTTTGTTAATAGCAACAATATAATCTGATTCTTCCATACCAGCCAAGTGTTGAATTGCTCCTGAAATGCCGCAAGCGAAGTAGAGATCTGGTCTTACGGTCTTTCCTGTCTGGCCAACCTGACGTTCATGGGTAACCACACCGGCATCAACAAGGGCTCTCGATGCTGAGACTTCTGCTTTTAAGGTTGTTGCTAACTCTTTTAGCTTTGGCATACCTTCCATACCTACACCACGTCCTCCTGATATTAGTATCCGTGCTTCAGTGATGTCTATCTTGCCTTTGCCCTCTTTAATAGTCTCGATTAAACGAACTTTGAATTTACTTTTGTCGAAATCTACCTTTAGCATAATGACTTCACCAGTTCTGGTGGTATCTGTGTCGAATTTCTTCATCACACCGGGTCTTACGGTCGCCATCTGCGGTCTATGTTCCTTGCAGACAATTGTAGCCATCAGGTTTCCACCAAAGGCGGGTCTTGTCATCAAAAGGTGGCCGGCTTCAGCTATCTCCAGTTTAGTGCAGTCTGCCGTTAGTCCGGTTTTTACACGTGCTGACAATCTTGGGCCTAGGTCACGTCCAATGGTTGTTGCGCCGATTAGTAAGACGGAAGGTTTAAAGTTGTTTATTACATGGGTCAGAGTCTGCGCGTATGGCTCGGTGATATAGTCTTTTAATTCCGGATAGTCTGCGACAATAACTTTATCTGCACCAGCACTTATTAATTCTTGACTTTTAGAGCTAATCTGATGCCCTGCCAGTACTGCAACAACTTTCTCTCCTAATGTGTCAGCAAGAGTTCTTGCTTTACCAAGGAGTTCTAATGTTACACTTTGAATACCGCCTTCACGTTGTTCAGCAAAGACGAAAATGTCTTTATATTGATTGAGTTCCATTTCGATTCTCGTTATATGATGTATTTCTCTTTCAATTTTCTCATGATCATCCCAACAGCTTCTTCAGGATCCATCTCATAGATTTCGCCAGCACCTTTTATTCCTTTAGCAAAGGCTTTATCTACTTTAGTTGGAGAGCCCTTAAGACCTAGGTTTTCTTCATCAACAGTGATTTTGTCAAATCCCCAGATCTCGACCTCTTTTGAATAGGCCTCTACAATTCCTTTAACATTCATGTATCTGGGCTTGAAGGAGGAAGCGAGAACCGTTACGAGCAGTGGCGCATCGGCCTCAAGGAGCTGATAGCCCTCTTCGGTCTGTTTTTTTAAGAGGAACAAATTATTTTCTTTTACTTCTAAGTTCTCCAGGTAAGAGACCTGCGGAAGATCCAGAAGTTCAGCAACCTGAGGGCCAACTTGAGCAGTGTCGCCATCAATAGCCTGTCTTCCTGTGATAATTAGATCATAGTCTAGGTTTCTTAGTGCCCCAGCCAAAGCATTTGAGGTTGCTAAGGTGTCTGCCCCTGCAAATTTCTTGTCGGTCAATAGGATCGCACGGTCAACCCCCATAGCGAGAGCTTCCCTGAGTACGGCATCTGCCTGGGTTGGTCCCATGGTTAGAACCGTCACGTGAGCGTTGTGACTCTCTTTAAGGCGTAACGCCAATTCAAGGCCTCCTTTATCGTCAGGGTTGATAATACTTGGAACTCCTTCACGAATCAAAGTTCCGGTTACAGGATTTATTTTTATCTCGGTTGTGTCTGGTACCTGCTTAATACACACTATTATTTTCATGTGATATTAATTTGATTTTTGTATAACTCAAATGGAATAGTCGCAGATGGTAGATTCTTATAGAGTGTTTAGAATATATCAATGGGCTATCTCATTCGTTTCGATTTACTGATAAACTATTTTAAAATATAATGGAGTAGCGATAATGATTATTTGAGTAGCATAGCTGAGATAACCATTCTTTGGACTTCAGAGGTGCCCTCATATATCTCGGTGATCTTTGCGTCACGCATCATTCTTTCAATGGGATACTCGCGTGTATATCCATAGCCTCCATGAAGTTGAACTGCTTTAGTAGTAACCTCCATAGCCACTTCCGCGGAATAGAGCTTAGCCATAGCTGCATCAGCACTATAGGGAATTCCCTGTGATTTCTTCCATGCTGCATTATAGACCAACATTCTTGCTGCCTGGACTTTAGTTTCCATATCGGCAAGTTGGAATTGAGTGTTTTGGAAAGCTGAGAGAGGTTTCCCGAACTGTTTTCTCTCCTTAACATACTTTACTGTTTCGCTTAAGGCACCTTGAGCAAGTCCGAGAGCCTGAGCGGCAATACCTATACGACCGCCATCCAATGTTTTCATAGCAATAGAGAATCCATCTCCTATTTTGCCCAGTAATTGTTGTGCAGGAATAAAGCAGTTTTCAAAGATAAGCTCGCAGGTTGCTGACCCCCTGATTCCCATCTTTTTCTCCTTTTTCCCGATAGAAAAACCTTTTGTCTCCTTCTCTACGATAAAGGCGGAGATACCTTTGGTACCCTTGCTTTTATCGGTCATGGCCATGATAATGTAGACACCTGCATATTCAGCATTGGTTATGAATATCTTGCTACCGTTCAGAATGTATCCACCTTCTGTAGGAATAGCGGTTGTTTGTTGAGCAGAGGCATCGGTTCCGGCATTTGGTTCAGTAAGGCCGAAAGCCCCAATTACTTGTCCTGATGCTAACCCGGGTAAGTACTTTTGTTTCTGTTCTTCTGAACCAAACTCAAGAATAGGAGCGGCACAAAGAGAGGTATGAGCAGATACAATGACACCAGTAGTTCCGCAAGCTCTTGAAAGCTCTTCAACTGCCATGGCATAGAGGAGGTTATCGCCGCCTGCACCCCCGTATTTAACTGGAATAGGAATTCCCATTAATCCAATTTTAGCCATCTTCTCAACCGTTTCAATCGGGAATCTTTCTTGTTCATCAACCTCTGCTGCCAGAGGTTTTACCTCTTTTTCTGCAAACTCTCTGATCATTTGTCTAAAGAGAGTCTGTGTCTTTGAAATATTAAAATCCATTGTAAGTGTATAGCTTTTATCAAAGAAAAAGGACGCCATCAACCCTTCAGTTGTGAAGGGTGAAAAGCGTCCGTTGTTTACCTTAAAGTTTTAAAATCAGTCTAATGACTGCAATGATATAACTCCAAAAACCACACCATTATAGATCTGTTTGGAGCTTTATTCCTTAGCGAACCGAAAAATCTTTCTAAATGATAAGAATTATCGATTATTCAGCAATGTTCTTTAGAATAATTGCTGTACCCATACCACCTCCAATGCAGAGAGAAGCCATACCATGCTTGTTGCCTGAACGCTTCATTTCATGTATTAGGCTTACGGTAATTCTGTTTCCAGAAGCACCAATGGGGTGTCCTAATGCGATAGCACCTCCATTGACATTGCAATAGGTGTTAAACCAGTCATCTGTAACCTGGTGGTCTTCACAAAGCTGTTTAATAACACCCAACGATTGTGCAGCAAATGCCTCGTTTAACTCGAGCACATCAATATCAGTGAGTTTTAGTCCAGCTTTCTTGAGAGCATTAGCTATGGCTGGAACAGGTCCCATACCCATGATAGCAGGATCAACGCCACCTTGTCCTACAGCAACAATCTCTACTAAAGGTTTAAGGTTATATTGTTTAATAGCCTCTTCACTTGCCAGCAGAACAAAAGCAGCACCATCGTTAATACCAGATGCATTACCGGCGGTAACAGTACCGTCTTTTTTAAAGGCAGGGCGAAGTGTTCCAAGTTTTTCGAAGTTGGTTGTCCTGTTAGGAAACTCATCTGTATCGAAGACAATAGTATCCTTTTTAGATTTAATCTCAACGGGGACAATCTCTCCTTTGAATTTACCATTGTCAATAGCAGCGATTGCTTTTTGTTGACTGGATATTGAGAATTGATCCTGTTGTTCGCGGGTGATGCTGTATTTTGTTGCAATGTTTTCTGCGGTTATTCCCATGTGGTAACCTTCGAAAGCATCTGTCAGCCCATCGGTAACCATGTGGTCAAGAGCTGAGAAGTCGCCCATTTTAACACCATTTCTAACAGTACCTGGAAGGATATGACCAGCGCTAGACATGTTCTCTGTTCCCCCGGCGAGAATAAGATTAGCCTCACCTGCACGGATATTGTTAAAAGCTGTCATTATGCTCTTCATTCCACTTCCGCAGATCATGTTGATACCCCATGCTGGTACTTCACTTGGGATCCCTGCTTTGATAGAGGCTTGACGGGCGATACCCTGCTTCTGACCTGCCATAAGGATATTACCAACGATTACCTCGTCGATATTGGCGGGATTAACAGAGGTCTCTTTCAGGATGTCTTTAATAACGATAGCTCCCAGATCTGCAGCTGATACACCGGCAATTGTTCCAAGGAATTTCCCGATAGCTGTGCGTTTCGCCGCTACTATATAAACTTTTGACATTGGCTTGATTTTGAATGGTGATTTATTGTTTCATTGGTTTGAGGTCTGCTGCAATAATTAAAGGAGCTTCAGTAGCTTCTTGTACCTGTTCTGGAGTAAACTCAGGATGAATCTCTTTTAGCAGGATACCATCGGGAGTAATCTCCATAACGCCCATCTCGGTAATGATAAGGTTGACCTGGCCTGCTGCAGTTAGCGGAAGATTACAATCATTGAGGATTTTAAAGCTGCCTTTGGCAGTGTGTTCCATGGCTACAATAACCCTTTTTGCCCCAACGATCAGATCCATTGCACCACCCATTCCAGGAGTTAGCTTGCCAGGAATAATCCAGTTGGCTAGATTACCTTTCTTATCCACCTGTAAGGCTCCAAGAATTGTTACATCAACGTGCCCTCCTCTGATGATACCAAACGATGTTGCACTATCGAAACTAGAAGCACCGGGGATAGCCGTTATAGGCATCCCTCCGGCATTAACCAAATATTTGTCTTCTTTACCGGGTTCTGGTGCAGGCCCCATACCGAGTAATCCATTTTCACTCTGTAAGATGACATGTACCGATTCGGGAAGATAATTGGGGACTAGCGTTGGCAATCCAATGCCCAGGTTGACTACGTCTCCATCATGAAGTTCAAGTGCTGCTCTTCGGGCAATCACTTCTCTTACCTGGTTTTTATCCATATTTTGAGTATTTGGTGTTTTTGACTTTATATGTTGGATGATTTCTCCGGATAAACCGGTTCGTAATCTATCTTGTTTTAATTAACCATTGATTCTGCGGTTCATCTCTTGAGCTATAAAAGAGGCCACATCATTGGCATAGGTATTCATTCCGAAGCCAGCGTCATATCCTAGCTCTTTTGCCAATTCATGAGAAAGTCTTGGGCCACCACATGCAAGGATTACTTTATCGCGCAACCCCTCTGCTTCGAGTAGCTCAACTAATTCCACGAGATTCTTTATGTGAACATCTTTCTGAGTCACTGTTTGAGAAACAAGAAGTACATCAGCTTTAAATTCTATTGCCTTAGCGATAAACTCTTCATTTGGAACCTGACTACCCATGTTAAGAGCCTCTATCATTTCGTAACGCTCAAGTCCATAATGACCCGCATAGCCTTTCATGTTCATGATGGCATCAATTCCTACCGTGTGAGCATCGGTACCGGTACTTGCACCAAGAACCCTTATTTGTCGGCCTATGTTTTCTTTAATGAAAGTGTCAGTCTCTTCCATATCCCAGGTGGTAGATTCTACTTTTGGAACATGAATGACAGTGTAATCTACAGAGTGGGTGCAGCTACCGTAGCAGTTAAAGAAGGTAAACCCGGGGGTGAGCTCTTTATAGAACACAACTTGAGGATTCTCCAGTCCCATCTGTTTAATCAGAAGTTTAGCCGCTTCTATAGCCTCGTCACCAGCCGGTACAGGAAGAGTAAAGCTTAGCTGAATCTTCCCATCATTCATAGTATCGCCGTATGGTCTTATGTTGGTAAGGTCTAGAGTTTTATCAAAATCTCTCGACTCCATTGAATATAGTCCTCCGCTCATGTTAGTTTCTCCCTTTCATTAGTTCAACAAATGGATTACAGTAGTTATTTCCTTTAGGAGCTACGCCATCTAGGCCTTTCCCGCCATTTTTGGGCCTTTTTACATCTCCAAAGATGCCTTTTTCTAAAGCCGTAAATAGTCCCTCCTTTTCCATCAGTTCCAGAAGATCCGTTGCTTTATCGATAACGAATTTTGCTCTGTTCTTGATTATTCCATTCTCTTTGAATTCAACCTCATCGCCGATATTCTTCATGTTAGAGAAGATATATTTGGCGTTTTCAATACTAAGGTAACGGTCGCTCATGAATGGGGTATGGATTGCCTCAGTTAGCATTCCTAATAGTTGAATCCCCTGGCCAGTCCATATAGCGATGGAGTTGAAGAGTGCATCCTGAATATGTCCCCTGAAGATATTACCTGTCATAAATTTTGTAGGAGGCATATACTTTAAAGGAGCTTTAGGGAATATTTCTCTGGTCATTTGAGCCTGGGCTAACTCATATAAGAATCCGTTTTCTAGTTCAGGATTCATTTCAAAGGCATGGCCTAATCCCATCTGTTCCTCGGGTAATCCAGCTAGTAGAGCCAACTGCTCATTAATCAGGTCTGAAGCAAGGACAGTATGAGCCTCTTCAAAAGCATCAGCGGTAGTGAGGTAGTTGTCTTCACCAGTATTGATTATAACACCAGCAAAGCCATTGATGATTCTAGAGAAATATTGGTCAACTAAGGTTCTCTGCATGTTGATATCTCTGAAGAGAATGCCATAGAGTGCGTCATTCAACATAACATCAAGCCCTTCAAGTGCACCCATTACTGCGATTTCAGGCATACACAACCCTGAACAATAGTTACAGAGTCTAATGTAACGGCCAATCTCTTCACCAACCTCATCAAGAGCTGATCTCATTATACGGAAGTTCTCCTGAGTAGCATAAGTACCGCCGAAGCCTTCGGTTGTTGCTCCGAAAGGAACGTAATCAAGTAGACTCTGTCCGGTGGTTCTGATAACTGCGATGATATCTGCACCTTGTCTAGCTGCCGCCTGAGCCTGGATCACATCTTCATAGATATTACCTGTAGCAACAATAACGTAAATATAGGGTTTTGGCCCTTCTCCGATGGTTGCTAAATAGTTATCTCTTCTTTGTCTGCGCTCTTTAATGCGATTAACAGATGCCTCAATCCAAGGTTTTAGTGCCTTCAATGCCTCATCCGAAGAGTGGCTGCTCATTGAGGAGAGATCAAGTTTTCCGGCAGATACCTCTTCTGCTATTTGCTGAGGAGTGAGGTTACGCTCTATCACCGCATTACCGATGAAAAAGATTACACCTTCACCAAGTAAGCTCTTCTCTTTGAGGCTATCTACAACGATATTAGGCAGAGGGACACCATCTGCATCAACTCCGTCGATACCTAAAAGGCGACAAATGGTACGTTCTACTGCAACGGTGGTGTATTTATCAACAAAAAGCTGCACCTCATCTGCAATATTTCGTGCAAGCCCTTTTGCATACTCCACCTTTTTAAAATCAATTCCTAATTTACTCGTTTGCATGTTCGTGTGATTGTTCTTATTTTCCTGTTCTGTATTCTTTTGCTTTGGCTAAGAAATGCTTATCGATACCTAAAAGAGTAGCAATTTTGATTGCCTCCTCAGGCACCGTATCTTTTTCGTCTTCTACAAGGGAATAGTCTATAAAATCAGAGATATTCTCAGCCGTAATGGTGGGTGTTTGAGAGTTTTCACAAAACCCTTTAACTCTTAATCTTTTAAAATTACCGGTAAGCCCACTGTAATGTGAGGTTACCAATGAAAAAGAAGGTTGCGTCGATAGCTCATCAAGTAGTGCATTAACTAATGCTTTTCCTTCAGTGGGGTTGGTAGTTCGTGCTGGCTCGTCTATTAAAATAAGATTGAATTTAGTCTTTCCTAAGCTCTTAAGTATCTTGTCAATCTTAAGCATCTCTGCCGCAAAAGAGGAGAGCCCGCTTAATTCACTCTGCTCATCACCAATTGAGATTAGGATCTTCTGGACAGGCATGAGATTTGCCTCTTTAGCCGGAATAAAGAAGCCAAATTGAAGTAGTGCTTGAGATAGTGCTAAACTTTTAAGGAGAACGGTTTTACCCGCCATGTTAGCCCCGGTAATAAGACATACTCCATGTTGAAGGGTAATGTCTATAGGTTGATAGCTTTTCCCCTTTTTTGATAAAGTGTCTTTTACTAAAGGGTTAAAAAGTCCTTTAATATCTAGTGTCTCAGTATTCAGCTGCGGTTTGATAAATTGTAGACCAGAGCAGAGATTAGCCATAGCCAAATGTAGGTCTATTCTCGTGATCAACTCTACAGCTTCAAGAATGGCTGGATAGTCGGTTCTAAGCTCATCAGAAATGGTTGTTCTGATCTTGTTCTCAATCTCTATGACCTCTGCATATGCCTCTAATGCCTCTTTTTCCTGGCCGTTGTGACGAAGTAATCGAACCTCTTTTCTTTTCTCGGCGAGGGGGTGAGAATAGAGATCGTAAATGTAAAATGATGGGACTCTATTTCCTTCCGGATCTAGGCGGTTTATGACCGTTTTAAGATCGGGAAAATGGGAGACCTCTTCAATTGAACCTGAAGCACTTGAAAAGATCTCGTCGGCCAGAATGGCAAATGATTTTAATTCAAAGAGTTCAATGTCATCTAAAACGTTATTGGCTTCAAGATTAGCAAGTGTCCCTTTGATATCCTTTATTTGGGATAGTTTTAGATGGAGTAACTGTGATAATTCATCCTCCTGATGGATTACAGCGATATATTGATCAAGTAGTTCAAGCTGTCTCTTTATGGCTTTAATTTCAACCAGAAAGGGTAAGGCATAGAAAGCACGTCTACCTGCCGCTGTTAACAGATCAACTTGATCAGTTATATAGCGGAGGCCGGGTATCTCTTCTATTGCTTTTCTTAATATCATCTTTCTAATTGTTTATTTGCCGTAAGTCGTAAACCGGAACAGTCACTACTTCTTGAATTGTCCGTATTGTCTCTTCAGAGTTTAGTATAAATCCCGATGGAGAAACAGGATTTACCGTAATGGCAAGTAGCTTTGTGTTCTTAAGAACCGAGAATTTCCCACCTCGGGAGATGTAGCTATAATAGCTTTCTGGCGAGGCAAAGACTCGGGTAAAGTCTTTAATAATAATCTCTGTTTCTTCAATTTGCTTCTGTATTTTCAGAAAGTTAAGCATTTTATCGGTGATAGCTCCCGGGACAAATAGTCTGGAACCATGACTGAGGAGGTTTTTCCCACTATGCTCTATGTTTAACAGAGAGGTTATGCCTAAGTCAATGATCTCGTTATCTTTTGAAATTGCCCATACACCATTATCTAAGTCAGCGAGTTTTGATTGTAATAGTGTGGATGTTTCAGGAAGAGAGATCAGATCGTAGGTGTATTTTGTTTGAAAAGCCAGCGTGCGGAGGTTTGCCGATAGAGCTGCACCGGTTGAAAGGATTATTGCATCTGTTACAGTAGGTGAGCCGAGGCTTTTACGTGACAATGCTCCATCAACAATCGTAAGGTCGGCTCCATATTGAGGCAAATCCTCAATGATCTCTTTCAGCCATGCTGTGTCGGATGGCCCGGCGATTAGGGCTTTCCCCTCCTCAATGACTCTGGCTGTAACCAGCCGTCCCAGTGAAGTACTGCGACGGCTGATGTCCAGAATCTCAGCTGTAAGCCTTTTTGTTCTGAAATGCTTCTCAGCGGTAACGAAAAGCATTCCTTTATAAAGAGTTATTTCGGGTTTACTGGTACGGGTAACCTGGTCAGTAGATTCACCGTCAATGCCAATAGAAGTTATGGCAAGTCGGGTCTCACTTGCTTTAAGCCCGGAGATCACATAGTTCAGACATTCTGTTTTCCCTGTGTTTTTCTCCATGCCTATGATGGCCAGGCTTCTGTATTTCAGAATATCCCCGGTAAAAGGCATTACTTATTAATGATTGTGACGTTTCTTGCGGTTGAGTTCAGCTGGTTCAATAGAGATTTTATCTCCCTGGAGGAGAGACGCAACTCCTTCATAAGGTGTTTTTTTGCACTCTTCGCAGTGGCATTCGTTTTTGTAATCGGTGGGTTCAGTATAGGTTGTGATAACACCTTCAAAGTTTCTGAGAACCACCTTTCCGGGAGCTTGTGAGATCACATATTGAGGCATTACAGGTGTCTTACCACCACCACCGGGAGCATCCACAACAAATGTTGGGACAGCATAGCCACTGGTATGTCCGCGTAATCCTTCAATTATTTCGATTCCTTTTGAAACAGTCGTACGGAAATGTTCCAATCCCATAGAGAGGTCACATTGGTAAATGTAGTAGGGGCGAACTCTCATCTTGACCAGGTCATGAACCAGATTTTTCATTACATGAACACAGTCGTTTACACCTCTAAGAAGAACACTTTGGTTACCAAGTGGAATACCTGCATTTGCCATTCTAGTGCATGCATCAAAAGCCTCTTGAGTAATCTCATTTGAGTGGTTGAAATGGGTGTTAAGCCAAATAGGATGATATTTCTTCAGCATGTTAACGAGGTCTTCTGTGATACGCTGAGGAAGAACGACGGGGGTTCTTGAACCGATTCTGATGATCTCAACATGAGGAATGGCTCTGAGTCGTTGAATGATATATTCAAGCTTATTGTCAGAGATAAGAAGGGCATCTCCGCCTGAGAGAAGCACGTCACGAACCTGAGGCGTATTAGCGATATATTCAATGCCCTTTTCAATGTTTGAATCAGGAGTTGCAGCATCCTTCTGACCAGCAAATCTTCTGCGGGTACAGTGGCGGCAATACATTGAACACATGTCAGTGACAAGAAACAGAACTCTATCGGGATAGCGATGGGTTAATCCAGGAACGGGAGAGTCTTCGTCTTCGTGAAGTGGATCGAGAAGGTCGGCAGGCGATTGATGAGTCTCTGCAGCTGTAGGAATAGATTGTTTTCTAACCGGGCAGTTTGGATTGTTAGGATCAATAAGACTCAGATAATAGGGGGTGATTGCCATCCTTAGGGTTGCAAGTGATTTTGCAATACCCTCTTCCTCTTCAGGAGTAAGCTGGATATATTTTTTGAGTTGATCAAGGGTCTCAATGCGGTTCCTGACTTGCCATTTCCAGTCATTCCACTCTGCATCTGTTACATTGGGGAAAAGTTCGCTTCTTCTGCTTTTAACCATGATAATACGTTGTTTTTGTCTCTATTGAGCAATGGTGATTTGTTTAAGAGACAAGATGGTGATTATTTTAGATATATATTTTTTCGAAAAGTTCTATGATCTCTTTAGATTCACGAATGATATTAAGAGTCAGGTCGGCATGCCCTTTAGCATAGCCATTTCCAACAATCAGGTTGATGTCTTTTCCAACTCCTTCGGCTCCTAATGCTGCTTTTGTAAAACTGGTTGCCATAGAGAAGAAGTAGACACAACCTTGTCCTTTGGTGATAAGGATAGAGGTCATTTCAGTTGAGGGAACGTTAACATTATTGATGACTACATCGCAACCACGTTCGCCTGTGATTGCAATGACCTTACGATAAACATCCATAACGTTAGTGGCATCTGCAATAATGACGTCTGTTGCAAGATTCATATCTTTTATTCGTTGAGCATTACTCTCACTAAATTCAACGACAATGACTTTACCATAAGGACCTGTGTTTTTCAAAGCCTGGTAGCAACAGAGTACACCTGATTTTCCACCACCACCAATGATACACACCACATCTCCCTCTTTTACGAGGCGGTCAACCTGAGCGGGTGCTCCGGCAACATCTAAGGCTGCCAATGCAAGTTTTTCGGGGATATCATCGGGCAGTTTTGCAAAGAGACCGCTATCAAATAGGATGGCTTCTGCAATAACATCCACCTGATCACTTTCTGGATCCAGATGTTTTATCTCTTTAATCTTGAGTGGGGTTAGTGATAATGATACTAACGTAGCAATTCTGTCACCAGGTTTGATAGTCTTATTATGAAAACCCGATCCAACTTCACGTATAGTTCCTAGAAGCATTCCTCCTGAGCCAGTAACCGGATTCTGCATTTTCCCCCGCTCCTCTACGATCGATAAGATCATTTGCTTCATCTTGTCGGCATCGGCACCACAAGCTTTCTTAATCTGGGTATAACTGGCAGAATCAATGTTAAGTGTTGTTACATCTATGAGAGCCTCATTATGATAGATCTCCATAGTATTGTCTAGTCTGAGTGCTGGCTGAGGTAGTGTTCCTATTGGCTCAAGAACACGATGGGTGCCATATCTGCAACCTTCTTTCATCTATATAAAATTAATTAAATCAGATCGTTTAGCCTAAATTGAAAAGAGTTTGTCTGGTATCAATAACTTTTAGCAGTAGCCGAATACGTATTGATTGCCCGGAAAAATTGGCTGAGAGCAAAGTGCTCTCAGCCAATAATCGTTTTATGCGTATAATTCAGTGAATACCTTACGAAGTTTTTCGCTTTCACGAAGTAACTGTAAAGTGATTTCAGCATGGCCACGTGTGTAGCCATTACCAACAATCATTGTTACATCACTACCTACACCTTCAGCACCGAGAGCAGCTTTGGTGAAGCTGGTGGCCATAGAGAAGAAGTAGACAACTCCATCATTCTTAGTGCAAAGAATGGAGGTCATCTCAGTGTCTGTAATGTTAACGTTATTGATAGTTACATCGGCCATTTGTCCATTAGTCAACTCTTCAATCTTTTCAAGAACTGCAACAGGTTGGGTAGCATCAGCAGCAAATACATAGTCACAGAAGCCTAAATCAATAAGCCTTTTTGTGCTCTTTTCACTGTGGCATAGACCGATTACTTTACCAGTGATGCCGGCACGTTTCTTAGCTTCATAGCAGCAAAGCATCCCTGATTTACCACCTGCACCAATGATTAAAACAGTGTCACCTGGTTTAACCAGTTTTGCTGTCTGAGCAGGAGCACCAGCTACGTCGAGTGCAGAAAGAGCAAGAGTTGCAGGCATATCTTCCGGGATCTTAGCATAGATGCCGCTTTCGAATAGAATAGCCTTACCGTCGATATCAACCTGGTCGATCTCTTTTCTGATGTCCTTGATCTTGTCTATACGTAATGGGGTAAGTGATAATGATACAAGGGTTGCAATTTTATCTCCCTCTTTCAGGTCGATCTTTCCTTTTAAAGCATCACCTATTTTCTCAACGGTTCCTAAAAGCATACCACCTGAACCGGTTACTGGATTCCTGTGCTTTCCTTGTTTCTCAACAATGCCAAGCATGATTTCAGCAATCTTCTTCTCATCACCACCAGCTTGCTCTTCAATCTGAGTGAAACTAGCTGAGTCAATGTTCAGTGTTTGTACATCGATTAAGATCTCGTTGTCATAGATCTCATCCATGTTATTGTCAATCTTATTGGCTGGCTGTGGAAGAACGCCTTTAGGTTCAATCACGCGGTGTAAACCGTATTTGTTTCCTTTCTTCATAATGATGTAATTAGTTTTTTTTGCCACAAGTTCATCATCTGGAGGTTACCATGACAATTTGAGTCTGTGCGACCTCTGTTGTTTCAAATGTAGCAGGGTGATGTTTTGAATATGATTTAATCTTTTGTTTGTGATATTATTTTCTTGGAGCAAGTCCCAGTATCTTACGGGCTTCATCAGGTGTGGCAATCTCTCTGCCAAGTTCTTTTGCCATTCTAACAACTTTTTCAACAAGCTCTCCGTTTGATTTTGCCAGAACACCCTTTGAAATATAGACATTGTCTTCCATTCCAACGCGTACATGACCACCATCAATGATAGCTGCCATTGCAAGCGGAAACTCATAACGACCGACACCTGCCACAGTATATGTTGCATCTGATGGGATACTGCCTCTTAGGAATACGAAATCGCGAAGTTCTCCAGATATTCCACCATTAACACCCATAACGAAGTCGAAGTGCATCGGGCTCTTGATATAACCCTTCTTGTTGAGGCGAAGAGCCATATCTATCATACTCTTGTCAAATACTTCTAGTTCGGGCTTAATGCCATTTTTGATCATTCTTTCACCAAAGACCTTAATGGTGTTTTCAGTATTCATAAATACTTCATCTCCTCCGAAGTTTAAAGTACCACAGTCAAGAGTGGCCATCTCAGGAAGAAGTTCAGTTGGTTGTAACCTCTCATCATCACTCATGCCCACGGCACCACCTGTGGAAGGTTGAATAATTACCTCCGGGTATTTAGCTTTAATAGCTTCCATGACTACTCTGAAGCGTTCTTTGTCCTGAGTCGGAGTTCCATCATCCCAACGAACATGAAGGTGAATGATAGAAGCGCCTGCTTCATATGCTAGTCCAGCTTCTCTGACATACTCTTCAATTCGGTAAGGAACGGCAGGGTTCATCTCTTTAGTAACCTCGGCTCCTGAAATTGCTGCGGTAATGATTAATTTTTCCATGATATGAGGGGTTTATTTCTTTCTTTGGCAATTCTTAGGCGTCACACAGGTTCCGCTAGCACGACAGACAACAATAGGTTCATCTAAGATGTCGGCAGCAGAATCGCTGATATCTTGTCTAGGGATGATAACTTTTCTAGCTTCAAAGATCATCTTGCGAGAAGTATTCCCAATGTTTACAATCTCACCGGTTGCTTCAATATAGTCACCGGCATAGACAGGTGCCATAAATTCTACGTTATCATATGCTTTAAAGAGACCTTCATCTCCGTCGAGTCTGATTAATAGTTCGGTAGCAACATCACCAAATAGTTGAAGCATCTTTGCTCCATCAACTAGGTTGCCACCATAATGAGCATCATGTGAGCTCATGCGTATGCGAATAAGTGCCTTTTCCATTTTTTCTCTTTTTTAATATGCGATGTAATCAACAAAAATTGAGGATGTTTTTACCTCATGAGGTTTTAGACCACCTGTTTCAATAATTTGATCCGGCTCAGCAATAACCAAATCAGCTGCAGTAGCCATTATAGGATTGAAGTTTTGTGTAGTTCCATGATAGGCAAGGTTGCCAGCTTTATCGGCTAATGTGCAGTATAGTAAAGCAATGTCAGCTCTAACAGGAAGCTCAAGCAAATACTCCTTGCCATTAATTACCATTGTCTCTTTTCCTTCGGCAATCATAGTGCCTAAGCCGGTTGGAGTTAAGAATCCACCTAATCCAGCTCCGCCTGATCTTACTCGTTCAGCTAGTGTTCCTTGCGGTGAAAATTCAATCTCAAGGGTTCCCTGATTCATTTGATCAATGGTGTTTGGATTGGTTCCAATATGAGAAACAATCACCTTTTTTACCTGTTTGTTGGTGATCAGCAGGCCGATGCCTCTGTCAGGAAAACCGGTGTCATTACAGATGACGGTAAGGTCTTTTACTCCACTCTTAACTAATGCTGCGATAAGCCGATTAGGAGTACCATTGGCTAGAAAGCCTCCAATCATAAGCGTCATGCCATCTTTTACCTTGGCAATAGCTTCGTCAATGGTGATCAGTTTGTTCATATCCAATTAATTTGTTTGCATTTACCATACGATATAACCCCTTGTCTTATCGGTCATTTGTGCGTTGACTGTTAGCTAATGTGGGCTATTTATATGGTCAAAAGTTTGTTATTTCTTTGATTTTTCGTTTGATGATATAACATGTATAACATAGGTTCCTGGTTTAAGAAACTATGTTTTTGTAAAGTATGAAATAAATAGAAAAAACCATGAAAGCGTAGCCTTCCGGTCTTGTTGTATTAACTATATGGCAGTCCCTGGTCATTGGATTGGTGATTTTATGACATGAACTACTAATTTATGTCTTCTTTATGAGGAGTGTGATTTTCAAAAGAAGAGCTTTTTTATGGAAACGTCGCCATCGTTTCTGGCGCAAATGTAGTTAATTTTCCGCTATTTCCATCGTTTTCGGTAAAGATTGAAAGGGTCTTATGTAATTTTGAATTTCACAATTTGATTGCATTTTTTTAACATTGCCATGTAATTCATATCTTGCCTTCATAAAAACTCCGTGTCCGCTTCTTTGACCAACTTTTTAACTCTTGTTTTAGTCTAAAAGGCCAATTTGATTTTGAAGTCTAGGCACTGGAATATATCTGGATTATCTATTTTCTTTGTCCGTCCCCTGATCTTACCTTTTGAATGATTTTGTTATTAGCCGGAATGAAAAATCCGGTATATGAAAAACAAATAAACAATTTATGAACCATCGAATTCTGTTGGCTCTCTTGTTACTGCCAACATCTCTGTTTTGTCAGACTTTTACCGAAAGTAACTTGCCTATCGTTGTAATTAACACTGAGGGCGTGCCTATTCCCGATGAACCTAAGATTCCTGGCACAATGAAGATCATAGATAATGGTCAAGGGCAATTGAATCACCCTGATGATCCCGGAAATATTTATGATGGAGGTATTGGGATTGAGATTCGAGGATCATATTCGGCAAGTCTTCCACAAAAGCCTTATGCTATTGAAACCCGTGATGCACAGCAAAATGAATTGGATGTCTCTCTCTTTGGATGGCCTGAAGAGAGCGATTATGTTCTTCTGGCTAATTACAATGACAAAGTTTTTATGCGTAATGTCCTTGCTTTCTATCTCTCAAATGAAATGGGGCATTATGCTTCCCGGACTAGATTCTGTGAGGTGGTTGTCAATGGTCAGTATAACGGAATCTATGTTTTTGGAGAGAAGATAAAGAGGGATAAAGGACGAGTTAACATTGCTAAATTAGATCCTGATGAAATTTTAGGTGAGCCTTTGACAGGGGGATATATCTTTAAATGCGACTACTGGACCACTTCAGATAGCTGGCAATCACCTTATCATCCTATTGATCATCCTGATTTTAATGTGAGATTCGTCTATTATGTCCCAAAACCTGAGGATATCGTAGCTCAGCAAAAGTCCTATATAAAGGATTACGTCTCTGCATATGAAAAGGCACTTTACAGCGATAAATTCGATGATCCTGATCTCGGCTATCGCCCATATGTAAATACAAACTCATTTATCGACTATTTTATAGTTAATGAGTTGGCAAGGAACAATGATGGGTTTAAGAAAAGTTACTATTTCTTCAAAGATCGTGATGGAATTGATAAAAGAATAAACTCAGGTCCTGTGTGGGATTTTGATTGGGCTTGGAAGAATATTGATGAATGTCCGATTTTTGCTGCAACTGATGGTAGTGGTTGGGCTTATAAGGTGAATGATTGCTGGCCTGATAACAATTCTCCGGGATGGCAGGTTAGACTTCTTCAAGATACTGCTTATGCTAATGAAACCAGATGTCGCTGGGATTACCTCCGTCAGGATGTCCTAAACACTGACTCACTTCATGTTTGGATAGATAATAACGTTGCACTACTTCAAGATGCTCAGGCACGTCACTATTTACGTTGGCCTATTCTGGGTTTAAATGTTGGTACCCCAGTTATAGGTCCAATTCCTACTACATGGGAAGGTGAAATTGCAGATTTCAAACATTGGATTGACCTTAGACTGGCTTGGCTCGATGCCAATATTCCGGGTAATTGCTGGACTACTTCAGTCTCAGCCCCTACCACTGAGTACCCAATAATCTTCCCGAATCCGGCTTCTGATTATTGTTTTGTTGAATGGCCTAATCACCTTATAAGTAGTTTGCCTGTACTGTTTAATATAAATGGAGATAGAGTAGTAATTCCATCTCAGATAAACTCCGGAACGGTTAAACTCATTTTAGATGGCATACCTCAAGGTTTCTACCTTGTTAAACTGACCGATAATGTAGGGGAAATTCAATGGCTGAAAATCTCAGTTATTAGGTGAGAACCTGTCATGTAGAGACGCGATAAATCGCAAGAGACGCGATTTATCGCGTCACTATAGAGGGCTATAAAATTGCCTTTACGGCAGTGCCGGTAGCGACTACCATTAGCATACTACCGTTGCCTAGAGTTTCATAATCCAGGTCGATACCAATAACGGCATTAGCTCCTAGTTGGTAAGCCTTCTCTTGTAATTCTGCCAGAGCCGTGTCTTTAGCCTCTTTTAGAACTTTTTCATAAGCTCCACTGCGGCCTCCAACGATGTCGGTGATCGAGGCAAAGAAGTCCTTGAAAATATTTGCACCAATAATGGTCTCTCCACTTACCAATCCCAGGTAAGATTGGATAGTTTTCCCTTCAATGGTATTTGTTGTTGTCAGTAGCATAGCTATAAAGTTTATAAGTTTGACGCTAGTCTTCACCAAAAATTACACCTTTTTTGGTTTTTATAGAGTGATATTTTGATTTAATTATCGATTGAGCTCTATTTGCTACCTTTACTGGGGCTTTCTTATGGATAGTTAAAATGTACTTTAGCCGAAAGTCCCGTAATCTGTCTTTTGTAGAAAAAATCTATTGACCAAAAACTATGCAGACATGCAACTAAATTGCTCTGAAAAAATCATTTCTTTTAATGTTAAAGTTACTAAAGTAGTGACTATAGCCTTGTTTGGGCTATTCTTTTTTGTTACTGGTTTTGTTGAGGAGGTTCATGGGCAGATAACTGATGATTATCGTTACGCAGACTCTCTACACAAAGTAGTCTTCACGGTTGATTCACATACGGATACCCCATTGAATTTTGTTGATGACGGGTTTGATTTTGGTCAATTTCACTCAGATAAAGATGTGTGTTATGATCTCCCTAAGATGGTGATTGGTGACATAGATGCAGTTTATTTTGGGGTTTTTGTTGTTCAGAAGCCTCTTACGGCTGAGAATATGGTGAAAGCAAGAGATAGGGCTATCAGATTATATGATTCGATTGATAAAGTAGTATCCAGATATGGTGATCAATTAGTTTATGTTTCTACTCCTGCTGGTGCTTATCAGGCTGTTAAAGAGGGTAAGAAGGCAATCTTCTCAGGTGTTGAGAATGGTTTTGTTATAATGGATCAGCTTGATTTGATTAACTATTTCCGGCAGCGTGGGGCAACATATATTACGTTATGTCATTCTTTAAACAATCAGATTTGTGATTCTGCCAATGATACGTTAGTCTTTGGCGGGCTTTCTCCTTTTGGGGAGAAGGTGGTCAAGGAGATGAATAGATTAGGTGTGATGATTGATGTTTCACATGCTTCTGATAGTAGTTTTTTTGATATTGTTAGGATATCTACTTCGCCGGTGATTGCATCACACTCATGTTCCCGTGCTGTTTGTGACAATCCTCGGAATATGAGCGATGATATGCTTCGCGAAGTAAAGAGGAATGGAGGGGTGGTACAACTCTGCATCTTATCGGATTATGTGAAGAAGATGCCGGCAAATCCTGAACGTGATAAGGCGTTTGGAGATTTGTGGAATCGGTTTAATGGTTATAAGAATCTTCCGGACAGTATGTTTAAGGTCGCAAGAGCCGAATGGAATAGGGTCGATAAAGCCTATCCTCGTCAGTTAGCCACAGTAAAGGATGCCGTTGATCATATTGATCATATGGTTTCTGTTATGGGTATTGATCATGTTGGAATAGGTACCGATTTCGATGGGGGAGGTGGCTTAGCCGATTGTCGTGATGCTACAGAGTTAAGACTAATTACCCGTGAACTAGTGAGAAGAGGTTATTCCGCTGATGATATCCGAAAAATATGGGGTGGCAATCTGATGAGGGTTCTTCAAGCTAATCAGGATCGTGCTGGGCGACAATAAGCCTTGATGTCTAAATCAAAACTTCAATTAGCGTAATATTGGGAATTCAGAAATCAACCAAATAACTCGATTAGAGGAGTAAAAGTTGTTATTTTTGTAATTCACACTGATCAAAAAATGAAAATTGAGAAAGTTGTAATACGCAATTTTAAGGTATTCCGTGAGGTTGAAATCAAAGATTTGTCCAGCCTTTGTGTTTTTTTAGGTGCAAACGGTTCAGGAAAAACAACCTTATTTGATGTTTTTGGTTTTCTAAGTGATTCTTTGCGTGAAAATATTAAGACTGCCATATCTAAACGTGGTGGAATAAACGAAGTACGTTCTAGGAATAGTAAAGGTCCAATTGAGTTTATTATCAAGTTCAGGAATCCTGATATGAATGGAGAGAAACAACCTTTAGTAACTTATGAACTATCCATCGATGTAAAAGAGGGAACTACCATTCCTGTAATTAAAAAGGAGATTCTAAAATACCGTCGTGGTCAAACTGGTAAACCATTCAATTTCCTTGATTTTAAAGAAGGAGAAGGGTCTGCAATTACCAATGAAGAGGAGTTTGAATTTGAAAAACAGAATTTTCAAGTTAAAAGAGAGACGCAAAAACTTGATTCACCTGATATCCTTGCGATAAAAGGCTTAGGTCAATTCAAAAAATTCAAAGCTATAAATTCGTTCAGAAGGTTACTTGAGAATTGGTATGTGTCTAGTTTTCAGATCCAATCAGCCCAAGCGATCTCTGATACAGGAATTAGTGAGCATCTCTCTACGACTGGCAATAATTTAGCCCAATATACTAAGTTTATATTTGAAAATTATCCAGAGGAATTTAAAAAGATCTTAGACAAACTCAGGCAAAGGATCCCTGGTATACATTCAGTAAAAGCTGAAGAGACATCTGATGGAAGAATTGTTCTTCAGTTTAAGGACGGCAGTTTTAAAGACCCTTTTATTTCAAGATATGTTTCTGATGGAACGATTAAAATGTTTGCCTATCTAATGTTGTTAAATGATCCAAAACCGCATCCATTATTATGTGTTGAAGAGCCAGAAAATTATCTGCATCCGGAACTCTTATTTGAATTAGCTGAAGAATTTAGAGATTATGCAAAAAGGGGCGGGCAAGTTTTTGTTTCTACTCATTCTCCTGACTTTGTCAACGCATTAAATGCTGAGGAGATTTTCTGGTTAAAGAAACTTGATGGGTACTCATCAATCACAAGAGCTTCCGATGATAGAATGGTAAAGGCTCTAGTTGATGCGGGGGATAAACCAGGAGCCCTATGGCTTCAAGGATATTTTACTGGGAGTAGTCCAAAATCAAAGTAGTAATGAGACGAGTAGAAATTCTGGTAGAAGAGCGATCAATGGAGGAATGTCTACGAAGCTTACTTCCTATGATTGTGCCATCCCATTGGGTGCTAGACGAGAATTATTTTATACGCCCGCATCAAGGTAAAAGCGACTTAAGAAAATCTATACCGGCAAAGATGCAGGTGTTTAATAACTGGCATGAGCCTATCTCTGTTGTTATATTGCATGATCAAGATAGTGCAGATTGTAAGATACTTAAGCAGCAAATCAAGTCGTTATGTGGCTCGTTTAGTAAGGGGCTTCTTATTAGGATTATCTGCACGGAACTGGAGTCATGGTATTTAGGCGATTTACTGGCAATAGAAAAAGCTTTTCCTTCGTTTAGAAGTATAAACTATATATCAAAAGCAAAATTCCGAAATCCAGATCGGTTGAATGCAAAAGACCAATTAAAAAGGATTTTTCCAGATTATCATGAAGTTTCTTCTTCTAGAGAAATATCGAGATTTTTGGATGTAAATAATAATCGATCTGAGAGTTTTAACCAGTTTGTTAAAGGGATTCGGAAGATTTTTATTTAATGCCGGTTGTCTGATGACTTATACTCCATAATCCAATAATTTCCCAGTTTTCAATGACTTAAGTAGGGGAGGGTACCGTAAAGGCCTGACTTAAAAATGCCTGATTAGTTTAATTCCGGGGCGGGGGTTAATCGTAACCATGACACGTTTTCGAGTAATACATCCGTGTTGGGAGGTCACAATAACAGTATAGAGCCCAGAGGTATTAACCGATATTGATGGTAGGGTAGACCCGGTACTCCATTGGTAACTGTTAGTATTTGGGCCAGCATTCAGTATAAGTGGTGTGTTGGCACAAACTGCTGTGTCATCGGGGAGATCGACTTCGGGTAAGTTCCAAGATGAGACTTGTAATGTGCTGTCCCAGATGCACTGAAACTCATCAAGAATATAACAGTTATAGCTAAATGTGCCTGTTGTAGATGGACTTACATAGGCCGTTTGTCCATTTGTTGCGATTATATCTGGGCCAGTAATCCATGTTGAATCAATACCTGCAGAGTATCCCCACGCTTGTGGTAATAGAGAAGGGGAGAGTTCCATAGACCAGTTAAAGATGTAACCGTTATCTACTTTCCATTTGTCACAGATCTGTATACTCCAACGTCCATTTAGGGGGCAACCAATAAGTTTCCCGAATGATGAATCTGGTTGATAATAGTGTAGTTTAGCAACAAGATGTGTGGAGTCAAGTCGTGCTTTACCAGCGTTATAGTTAATGGTGCTATCGTCTGGATAGATCTCAGACCAGCAATAGTTCCATCCAGTACCTGGTGTATTGGTGTTTGGATCGCAATAGAGAGGGGAGTCGCATTTATGTGGATCTCCATCTTTTTGGCAGGGTAGGCCCATGTCTGCTCCACCCCAGTTGATGTACTTTTTGAGAGTGGTTGATTGTCCGTTTGGGCATTGCAACGTGAACTCCATATCACCCACGTATGAGTGTTCCATGTTGACACAGATCGATTGAATGTCGTTTCCAGAGGTTATCGTTTGATTAGGCAGAAATGAAGTAAAGAATACCTCCGTGTTGTAACAAGGGTTAGTAGGGTTGCAATTTAATCCATCAGGAATAAACATAGTACTATCAAATCGCTGACTGGTTACCTGGCTGTAAGAATAGGGTGTATAGCTCGTAAGTGAGGCTACGGTGATTGCCGTAGTATCACCAACACATAAAGGGGGCGGATTCTTGATTTGTTGAAATGGATTGCCCGAGACAACAACCCTACAGACAATAGGTAAGGAGACGCAGTTATTGCTATCCTTGACAAATACGCTTAGTTCATAACCCTTTGCTGAGTCATATGGATACCATGTATAGGGGTCGTCTGTTATTCTTGTCTGACCATCCCCGAAAAGCCAGTGATAGGTGTTTAGAGTATCGTGCTGTGTATAGTTGGTGTTGTTCTGTGGATACTGGCATTTAATGGCTATTTTGACGCTATCATTTTGACATTGTCTGAAATATAGGTATCCGTTTGCATCAGAGTAAGGGATCGGGATACATTGAAATGTATCGATAGTTGTAATAATCGGTTGACATGGGGCTCTGTCTCTGTCGCTAAGTTCAGGCTCACTAAAATCACTCTTGCAATTGATTGAATCCTTCTTGATCAGATTTGTGGTGTCTTCCAGTTGATGCATAGAAATCCCAGAGGAGGTAATGCTGCTAGTAATTAGAAACAGCCCCCAAGTTGGCTTCGTGAATGATTGGTTGATAAGTAATAAAACAAAGAAGCCAATAAAAAATACAATCCTGCTGCCTGCTTTATACATCCTTTGGGATGTTTATATGTATATCTAGTCACTCAAATTTAGAAAAAAGAATAACAATTAGTGGTTTTTGTAAAATAAAATTTTTCTCAAAGTTTACAAGTTGCTTTTTTATGTTCTTATATGAGAATGAAAGGATGCTTCTGGGAGCTAGCTTCTGCCTGCTGGCAACAACTTGACGAGTTGCCAGGTGCTAGTTGTTAGCTAATCATTGAATTCTAGAATTTTGAATTCAATACTCATATAGGCCACTTAATCCAATGTTTAGAGCGATTTGGTGGTTATTGTAATTCGATAAAAAAGTCGAAGATGGCTGTATGAAGAGATAACGGGATTCCAAATTCAGAAAGAAAGGGAGGTTGTTATAAGGTCTGCTTTAAATTCTGCTACATGTTATTATTTGTGGCTCTTTAACTTAGTTGACAGTACTTTTCTTCAATATTGTTCTTATTATGGAAAGATTAAAAAAAAACCGGCTTTATCATAAAGCCGGTTTTTAATGTGGATGAGGATTAGATTAAGCCTCTTTTAACAAGTAGTGCATCGATAGCAGGTTCTTGTCCGCGGAATTTCTTGTACATTTCCATTACATCTTCACTGCCCCCTTTTTCAAGCACCTCAGTTCTGAAGGCTTTAGCTTTAGTTTGGTCAAAGATGTTTCCGGTTTCTTTGAATGCTTTAAATGCATCAGCATCGAGTACTTCAGCCCATATGTATCCATAGTAACCAGCTGAGTATCCTCCATCAAAGATGTGGGAGAAATAGGTTGAACGATATCTGGGAAGTATCTGTGGAATAAGACCTATCTTATCCATTGCAGCTTTTTCAAATGATGCAACATCAATTTTAGCAGGTTGAGCAACTGTGTGGTAATCCATATCAAGTAGAGATGCAGCAAGGTATTCAGTGGTTGCAAAGCCTTGGTTGAAAGTACCACTGTTCTTGATTTTCTCAACGAGAGCCTGTGGAATCACTTCGTTTGTCTTGTAGTGACGAGCATAAACAGCCATTACTTCTGGTTCAGATGCCCAGTTCTCCATAATTTGAGAGGGTAACTCAACGAAGTCACGTGGGACGTTAGACGTTGTAGTGTATGTGCATTGATTTAAAAGAGCATGTAAACCATGTCCAAACTCATGGAAGAGGGTTTCAACTTCATCAAAGTTTAAGAGTGCAGGTAAATCACCGGCAGGTTTTGTGAAGTTACATACAATAGATACTACTGGTGCAATTCTCTTTCCATCAACCTTTTTTGCATCACGGAAACTGGTACACCATGCACCACCTCTTTTGCTGGCTCTTGGGTGATAGTCCATGTAAAGAATGCCTAGATGGCTGCCGTCGGTATCAAATACTTCATAAGTTTTAGCATCAGGGTGATATAAAGGAAGGTCGTTTCTCTCTTTAAATGAGAGCCCATACAGTTTGGTTGCAGTGCTGAAGATTCCCTCTACAACATTTTCGAGTTTAAAATAGGGACGAAGCATCTCTTCATCAAGGTCATATTTTTCTTTGCGAACCTTTTCTGCATAGTAGAACCAATCCCAGTTTTCGAGTTTAATATTGGCACCCTCTTTATCAGCTAGTTTCTGCATATCAGCAAGTTCTGCTTTTGCTTTTGCTATCGCTGGTGTCCAAAGTTTATTCAGAAGATTAAATACGTTTTCAGGATTTTTTGACATGTTTTCTTCGAGAACATATGCAGCATAGGTTGGGTAACCCAAAATCTGCGCTTTAGCCAAACGCATGTTGATGATAGAGTCAATCAGACCTTTGTTATCTGTTCCATTGTTGTGATTGCAACGGGTAGCATATTCCTCATAAATCTTCTGACGTAGGTCTCTCTTTTCCGAGTAGGTCAAGAATGTGAAGATGCTTGAACGGTCTAAGGTAAAAATCCATTTTCCAGATTCATTTTGATTCTTAGCCTCTTCAGCTGCGGCAGCTTTAACACCCTCTGGAAGACCTGCAAGGTCAGCCTCTTTATCAATAACAAGTTTATATCCGTTATTGTCGGCAAGTAAGTTTTGCCCATACTTTATAGTCAGCGATGATAATTTGCTGTTGATCTCTTTAAGTTTGGTTTTTTGCTCTTCATTTAGATTGGCACCTGATCTGACGAATGATTTGTAGGTGTCTTCTAAAAGCATCTTTTGTTCTCCAGACAGGCCGGGAGCATCTTTTTGAGCATAGACGGCTTTAACTTTCTCAAACAACTTAGCGTTCATCATGATTTCATCGCTATGTTGAGTGAGCTTTGGAGATATAATTTCTGAGATATTTTGAAGTGAGTCGGTTGAAACAGCTTCTGTCATGTTAAAGAAAACAGCACCAACCTTAGCGAGTAATTGACCACTGTTTTCAAGGGCTTCGATGGTATTGGCAAATGTAGGTGCCTCAGTGTTATTGACGATGGCTTCGATCGCCTCGTTTTGTTGTTTCATGCCCTCTTCGAAAGCAGGAATGTAATGCTCGGCTTTAATCTTGTCGAAGGGAGGCACACCAAATGGTGTTGTGTATTCTGTTAAGAAAGGATTGTCAGATGCTTTTTTGTCTGTTTTGCATCCGGTAAAGGCTGCGATAGCCAATAATGCAATCATAATACGTGTCTTCATGAGAGATTAATTTGTTTTTTGTTCGCCACTTGAAATCTTCTTGATTGAAAACCAATAGGTTATTTTGTCCTTTTGCATTCAATCATATCCATTCCATGAGATTACCCGGAGTTGGTTATTTTGACGCAAATGTATGTTTTTTCCCTGATATCCTTAATGATACCAGAAAATGGATTATGTTATAACCTTGTGAAGCTGATCAAAATGGGAAAGTGTATAATTTGACCTAGGTTCTGTTGAAAATTAGGAGAAGTAGATGGGGTTCACATAGTCTAACTTAGCCGTTTTAACCGATCTAAATCATTGAATGAGGGCTATTATTTTACCATTGAGCTACTGCACGAGCGGGGGCACCATCGGCGTTATCCCAGAATAGTGGTAACACAGAAAGGCTGATCAGTTGATTTGTTGGCAGATGGCCTAAATTGGTGAAATTCTCTCCAAGTAGTATCTCAGCTCCTAAGAGGTGCAAGTGATTATAAAAAGAGGAGCCATTTACCGGGTCAAAGGAACTCGCATCTATCGCTATTCCTGATATTTTTAGCTTAATAAGCTGCTCGGTAGCTGAAGGAGATAATATTGGAAAATCGCAAAAATACTCAGCTGTCCCCCACTTCTGAGACCAACCTGTTCTAAGAATAATCCAGTCGGGTTTTCCATAGAGGTCAATTGCCTGAATAATAGCTTCGCTTTCAATTAAGGGCGTGTTGTCAGTTGAAATAACTAAAGCAGTACCAACAAAGCGTTCTATGGAGAAGGAGTCTAATGTGGCTCCTTCTTTAATCATATGAGCAGGCGCATCTAAATGTGTTCCAATATGCGAGGTGAAGCTTAATTTTCCTTCCGCATAACCGTCTTTTTCAACCGTTTTAATACCTCTAACCTCAATGTCAGGTGTACCGGGATAAAGAGGCAATTCGGCTGTAATTTTATGTGAAAGGTCAATAATTGGCATCTTTTGTTGCGATTTTTCTATTTAGACGAAAATAGCTGGGTAGGTTTTCTTAACAAGAACCAGGTTCCAATTAGAATAAATGGAATGCTTAGGAGCTGCCCCATGTTTAATAACATGTTTTGCTCAAATCCTACTTGTGGCTCTTTTAGGAACTCTACAAAAAATCTAAGACCAAACACAAGGATTAGGAACCAGCCGAGTAATTTACCGGGCTTGAGTATCTCACCAGATTTATACTTGAAAAGCAAAATGAAGAATATAGATAAGTAACCCAATGCCTCATAAATTTGCGTCGGATGGCGAGGAATCATATCATCTCTTTCAAAAATAAACGCCCATGGTAAATGAGACTCATGGCCATATATCTCAGAGTTCATCAGGTTTCCAAGTCTGATAAAACAGCCTGCAAGTGCAGTTACAACTACTATACGATCGACGGTTGATAAAAAGGGTTGTTTGTATTTTCTCGAGTAAAGGAAAAGACCAGTTAGAATTCCAATGGCAGCTCCATGACTGGCTAATCCCCCTTCCCAGACTTTTAAAATGTCAAGAGGATGGGCTAGGTAATCCATAGGTTGATAAAATAGAACATGACCTAACCGGGCTCCAATTACAGTGGATATAACCATATAAGTGGTAAGCGAATCCAAAAGTTTGATATCAATTTTCTCTCTTTTCATCATCCACCCGATGATATAGTAACCGGTGATGAAGCCTAATGTGAATAGTAACCCATACCAACGGATGGTTAGAAAACTCAATGAGAAGATCTCAGGTGAGGGATTCCAGTGGATGAAGGAGATAAGCATAATATCTATTTTCAGCAAAGGTATAAATTATCATCTATTGATGAGATAGATAGAAATCAATCCGTTCTGATAGGCGATTATTATTGTCTTCTTGATAATTGAAAGACAGGTTATTTGCTTTTTCTAGCCCTTTAATTAGGTCTATGTTATTTTGGTGCATTGTGCTAAACATCTCATTTGCCATTAGTCTATCGGCAAGATACTCCTGTTCCATTTGACCAGGTGTCGGAATCAGGAGTGCTTTTTTTCCAAGAATTGCTAGATCCATGAGGGTAGTATATCCGGTTCTCGCTATCACTAATTTAGTCTGCATAAGAATACTGGTTAGTTCTTCTCGGTTGGCATAGTCTTTTAAGAAGATTACACTGGTTGATTCATTCTGTGCTACTTCAGAGATCTCTTTTACGCCAATAATCCTTGTATAATCCATCTCTTCTATTTGTAAATCCTGGGTGAAGCCCTTAGGTAATCCTCTAATGACTAATACTCTTTTTCCGAGATCAGTTAACTGAGGAATTAGGATGTTTTCTAGAATAGTCCGTTGAGGTTCTGGTCCAGAAAGGATTGCTGCAACTTCTATACTAAGATCATTCTGTGTTTCTTGTCTGATTGCGGCATGACTCTCGCTATTTTTATTTCTCAAGGATAACTCGGTCTCGGATTTAGAAACCTGGAATTGGGATAACCAACCAATATAATACCGCTTTGTAGAGTTGAACCTTTGATGCGAGAGTTCTCCTGATAAATTATTAATTCCTTCTGTATCGGGAACCCAAACTTCCGAGAACTTAGAAATAAAGCGGTGATTCCATTTGTTCAGTGAAGGAGCCAGCAATGATAGAACTCCTTTTGGTTTTAAAAATAGCTGATGAGTAATGAAACAAGACGGAATAGAGGTATGATAAAAGCCAAAACGATTATCACTGATTATTAGGTCGGGTTTATATTGAGCAACAAGAGTTGCCGTAAAACGGTTTTCCTCATTTATGGCTTTTAGTAGTTTTGGGATCTGCTTGGCAATCTGAAATACAAAGCTACCTTTTGATTGATATTGAACACTATAGCTTGGTAATTCAATGGTTTTTAGATGAGGGAAATTGGTTTGAATCAAGGCTAACGCAATACCATCAGAAGCTATAATAATGTTAACTCCCTTTTTTTCAAGTAGTTTAATAATTGGGATACAACGGGTAGCATGACCCAGTCCCCAGTTTAGAATGCCTATTAGAACAGTCTTCATTAAAAATTGAGCTAATTTAGTCCTCAAAAGTACCTTTTCTCTATTCACTAATTGCTAAATTATTGTTAAGATGGAGTTACTCTATCAAATTGCACTGACAATGATACCGGGTATAGGCGATGTCAATGCACGCAGTTTAATTAAACATTGTGGCAGTGCCGAGGCTGTCTTACGTGAAAAATACCATCGATTATTAAAGATACCTGGCATAGGCTCAGTCACAGCTAAAAGTATTGTAAGTCATAAGGTTTTGAATAGGGCAGAGGAGGAGCTTTTATTTCTTGATAAGTTCAAGATTCAAGCCTTAATGTTTACTGATCCGGATTATCCTCAGCGGCTCTTAAATTGCAATGATAGTCCGATAGTGTTGTATTTCAAGGGCAATGGTTCATTGAATCGAAAGCGGGTTCTGGCGATAGTCGGGACAAGACGAGTTACAGAGTATGGGAAGGAGATTTGTAGAGCCATGATTCAGCGATTGGCTGAAGAGGATATTTTGGTTGTAAGTGGCTTGGCTCATGGGGTGGACACCGTAGCACATCGTGCCTCCGCTGATACGGGGATATCTACCGTAGGAGTATTAGGTCACGGTTTAGATCATATTTATCCTTCAATCAATCGTGGGTTAGCTGAGCGAATGATCCTTAATGGGGGTGTATTGACAGAATTTGTGAGTCGCACCATGCCTGATCGTGAGAATTTTCCACAGCGTAATCGTATTATTGCAGGGATGGCAGATGCAACCCTGGTTATTGAATCGGGTGTTTCCGGAGGCTCACTCATTACTGCAGATATAGCTCTATCATATAATCGCGATGTGTTAGCCGTTCCGGGACGAGTTAATGATGAACGGTCTAAAGGGTGTAATGATTTAATAAAAAGAAATAAAGCCGCTTTAACGGAGAATGCAGATGATCTGTTTTACCATCTTGGTTGGGGGGAACAATCTAAGTCAGCAAAAGAGATTCAACCTACTTTGTTCAGGGATCTTACCGAAGAAGAACTAAAACTCGTACATCTGCTTAGTCAGCAAGGTGATCTGAGCATTGATCAATTAGAATCAATGTCAGCATTTCCGTTGAGTCAATTAGCCACACTACTCTTAGGATTAGAGATTGAGGGTGTAATTACAAAGCTGCCTGGAAACATATATCATAGAATAGGCAAAGGATAAGTAGTGAGATTTCCGGTTGTCATTTTTATACCAATTAGGTGATAGTGGTGGTAAGACAAAAAAAAAGAGCGACTTAAATCGCTCTTTTTTTTGGAAGGGGAATATTATTTCGTTATTCCTAATTTCTTTTTAACTAAAGGCAGAATATCGTCGCTATCCTGAGAATAGAGAAGAAGACCCTCTGCACTGTTAAAGATGTAGGTATAGCCGTTGGCTTTTGCTACTTCACGAACAGCAGTACGTGCTTTTTCAATTATTGGAGCGGTAAGTTCAGTTTCCTTTGCGGCAAGATCTTGTTGAGCCTGACCATTAAAAGCTTGAATGCGTTCATTAAGATCGCTCATCTCTTTTTCTTTAGTCTGCTTAATGATAGCTGACATGGTAGCTGCGTTAGCTTGATAATCTGCATACTTCGACTCCAACTCAGTTTGCATTACACCTAACTGTTTACGAAGTTGTTCAGCATAATCTTTGTATTTTGCTTGCGCAGAATCTAATCCTGGCATTTCACTGTATAGCTTTGCAAAGTCAAGATGACCAAACTTCTGAGCCTGAGCTCCAAATGAGAAAAGCACTAGCGCAATAACGAAGAGAAATTTTGAAGCAGTTTTCATAAATAAACGGTTCAATTTGGTAAATAGATATAGTTTTGGGCAAAGTTAGTTAATTCATATGATAATGCAACTTATTGACTCAATTGAAGAATCTCTTAACATTATTTAACTTCATCTTGAAAGGTTAGATACTGTGGTCTAATTGATTGTTTTGCAATGGGAAAATGGGCATTTTGATTCTAGCATCTGGCTGCCAGCGGCCTGTTGTCAGTAGCTGTTCAGTGCTTGCAAATTTTTGAATTCTTGAATTTTGAATTTAGTCCACAAGCCGGCAAGCCAGCGGCTAATAGCCAGTAGCCAATCGTTGAATTTTGAATCGCAGATTACATTTAACCAC
>JAJTBW010000015.1 GCA_021286705.1 Sphingobacteriia bacterium | reverse complement strand
TAAGATAGGAACTATATAGGTAGAGGATATAGAGGGGATATTGAGGAGATGTTGAAGAGATGTTGAGGATCTTGAGAGGAACTACAGAAGAAGTGGAGTAATATGGCTTATGTTAAGCGAGAGATTATGGTATCAGATTCAAGAGAGGTTAAGAGGTTATGTTAAATATTCGATATTCAACATTCGATTGTTTATAGAAAAAAACAAGATAAATATTGAATTAGAAAGGAAATGATTAATCCGGGGTAGGTATAACTCTTGAATCCTTGAATCCTTGAATCCATTTAACTGGCAGATAAATTAAGGAAAGGGCAAAAAAAAAGCCGGATAAACCGGCTTGTGGTGTTGGCTGGAATTGAACCAGCGACACACGGATTTTCAGTCCGTTGCTCTACCAACTGAGCTACAACACCGTCTCGTTGATTGAGGATGCAAATGTACAGACTTTTTCTAATAAGTTCCAAATATTGCAAGAAAAAAAATGCAATTTGTTTTCCTATCTCATAAAAGTTAACTTTACAACAAAAGAGGTTGTATGAATTTAGTCATAGATATTGGCAACACCCTGACCAAGTTAGCTCTGTTTGAAGGAGGACGTCTGATTAAGTTGATAAGCCAGGCAACCGTATCAGAAGAAGAGATGGTAAGCATTGCAAGGCAATATCATCCGGAGGCAGCAATAATATCGAGTGTAAGAGAAGGAGATGGTTATGTAAGAATCCTTGAACAGGAGGTTAAAGTCATTAAACTTACAGGTGATACAGCGGTTCCAATTAGGAATAATTATCAGACCCCATGGACATTGGGACCCGATAGGTTGGCGGCGGCTGTTGCGGCACATCACACGTATGGGGGCAAGAATGTCTTGGTAATTACCTGTGGAAGTTGCATTACCTATGACCTTGTAAACCGTAGAGGAAGTTATGAGGGCGGGGCAATTAGTCCGGGAATGTCTATGAGATTTCAGGCCATGAATACTTTTACCGGAAGATTACCGTTGGTTAGCTATCAAGAGGATGTTCCAATTGTTGGGCAGACTACGACAGGATCGTTACAGAGTGGTGCTGTGAATGGAATGGCCTCTGAAATAGATGGAATGATTGAGCGATATAGGGAAGAATACCCCGATTTAATAGTAATTCTGAGTGGTGGTGACATGATATATTTTGCCAAACGACTAAAAAATAACATCTTTGCACTCCCAAATATTGTCCTGGAAGGGCTTAACATAATACTGAATTTTAATGAGAACCTCCGCTAAAACGTGGATTGCAGCCATTTTGTTGGCATTTGTTTTTTCCAGCCTTGCTAATGCACAGACCAGTTCAACCAGTCCGTATTCAAGATTTGGGATAGGAAACATTAAGCAAGAAAACAACACCCGCACCTTTGGAATGGGTGGAATTGGATATGGAATACGGGGCGTCTTCAATGTTAACCCTATTAACCCGGCATCCTATACTGCCTATGATACCCTATCTTTTGTTGCCGATGCTGCAATGAATGGTGACTTCACAACTCTTAAGGAGACGGGTATAACCGCCGATGCCAGTCATGCAGGGCTATCACATTTTTACTTTGGATTTCCTGTAACATCGTGGTGGCGTACGACCGTTGGTATGACTCCTATTAGCGAAGTTGGCTACTACGTAAAAGAGAGCCAAAAAAACACTCCAATGGGGACATACTTAACCGCTTACTCTGGTGAAGGAGGGTTAAATCAATATTTTTGGGGTAATGGGTTTAAGCTTGGTAAAAGCTTTTCAGTAGGTTTTAACCTGAACTTTATCTCAGGCAAATTAATGAGGCAAACTATTTCCGGTTTTCCGGATAGTTCTTATATCTTCAATACAAGATCTACCACCACAAACTACGTTCACGATTTTAATATTCAACTGGGTTTACAGTATCATCGTCAGTTGAATCAGAGAGATTTATTGACAATAGGTGTTGCAGGAACATTAGGGCGTGAGATGAATGCCTCACAAGACCGGTTGGTCGAAACACTTTTTGGAGGGTTCGATGGCACATATGAATCATCGAAAGATACTATCTTAATCGAGACTGATATTGATGGAACAGTCAAAATGCCATTAAAATTAGGAGGGGGATTTTCACTCGAGAGGTTAGACAATTTTACAATTGGAGCTGATTTCGAATTCACTAAATGGTCAGATTATAGAATCAATGGCTTGAGTGACAGTCTAACAAATAGCTGGCGAGTTGCTGTTGGTGGTGAATATATCCCTGATAATAGAAGCATCTCAAGTTATTGGCAAAAGGTAAGATATCGTGCTGGTTTTCGATACAAACAGGATAATTTAAAGCTCAAAGGAGAACAGTTAAATGAGTATGCAATAAGCCTTGGGATGGGCTTACCCTTACGTAGATTAGCAACAACCGTGAATATCTCAGCAGAATTTGGAAGTAGAGGCAATACCAATAACGGATTAATTCAAGAAAACTTTGTACGTTTTGTCATTGGAATTAACATAGCTGAACGTTGGTTCATCAAACCAAAATACGACTAGGATATAATTTTTTAAAATATTGGTATTACTTTTGCAGTCAATCGTATATAAGAATTTTTTGATCTAAACCCAAACTTTATTTATAGCATGAAAGCACGTATCTTAACAGCTATACTCGGAGCAGGATTGATGATGGCAGCAAGCCTAACATCATTCGCTCAACCTGTTAGCTACAATGGTCTTACCCCCTACAATGGCCCAAAATTTGGCCAAGATAGCGTCAACTGTATTACCAATATCTCTCTTTATCGTGAGTTTTACAAACAAGGTAATTTTAAGGATGCTTTAAAACCCTGGCGCTATGTCTTCACCAAATGTCCATTGGCTAGAGAGACCACCTTTCTAGATGGAACAAGAATTATTGATTATAAAATCAAATCAGAGACAAACCCAGAATTAAAAAAGAAATACATAGACACATTGGGTATTGTATACGATTCACGTATCATGTATTTCCCTTTACATTATCGCACAAAGAAGGCACAGGAAGGCTATATCCTCGGAAGAAAAGGTGTTGATATGTACTTGCTTCGTCCTGAAGCTGCCCAAAGTAATCTTGAGATCCTTAAGAGATCTATCGAGCTTGAAGGCACCGAAAGCCAGGCAGATGTCATGGTTTATTATCTTAATACCACCATTAAGCTGGCCAATGAGGGCAAAGTTGAGAAAACAGCAATCGTTGATGCTTACGATCAGTTAAGTTCTCTTATTGATGTTGCCGAAAGCAATGCCGCAGGTGATTCAGTTGCTATGAAAAACTGGGAGAACGTCAGAGCTAACATCGAATCTAGCTTTGAGCCCTATGCAAACTGTGAGAATATTATAGCTATCTATCAAACTAAATTTGAAGCCGATCCAAAGAATCTAGATCTTTTAAAGAAGATTACTAAGATTTTGGACAGAAAACGCTGCACCGGAAGTAAACTCTTCTTTGATGCCACCAGCAATTTGCACAAACTAGAGCCCACAGCTAACAGTGCATCTATGATGGCAAAAATGAATATCAAGGAGGAAAAATGGAGCCAGGCTCTTGAATACCTGAAAGAAGCCGTATCACTATATAGCAATGAAGAAAAAGACAAAAAAGCAGAAGCTTATTATCTGATGGGTTTCTGTAATCTTAGTCTGAAAAACTACTCTGCCGGCAAACAAGCCGCTCTAAAGGCAATCGAGATAAATCCTTACAAAGGTGACTATTTGATGCTACTTGGAGATCTTTACGCTTCTGGTGCTTCCGCATGTGGTGGCGACGACATTGAAAAACGTGCAGGCTACTGGGCTGCTGTTGATAAATACTACCAAGCAAAGAAAGTTGATAGCTCTGTTGCTGGTGAAGCTGATAAACGTATCAATTCTACCTCATCTGCCTTCCCATCCAGTGAAACACTATTCTTCTACGGAATGAAACCCGGTCAAAGCTACCAGGTAGGATGCTGGATCAACGAATCAACAACTGTCCGTGCCAACAGATAGTCATATCGCAAATCTGGCCAATGGCAAATTGATTATGATCAAAAAATCTTTTCTATTCATAGCCATCGCTTCTGCGATGGCTATGCTTTTTTCTTGCGAAAATAAAATTGCTACCATCAAAGCCCTCGATGTTGCAGATACCCTTCCAATGGAAGTGATCTACAACATCAACATGATCTACTCTGATAGCGGTGTCGTTAAAGCAAAGGTTTTAGCAGAACTCATGCAATCAATCGAAGATACTAACCCAAGAATGGAGTTCCCTAAAGGACTTAAAGCCTATTTCTATAATAAAAGTGGTCAGATTATCTCAGTCCTAAAATCAAAATACGGTATCAATCATACACGACTGGGACTTGTAGAGGTCAGAGATAGTGTTGAACTCTTCAATAAATCTAAAGGAGAGAAATTAAACACTCAGAAACTAATCTGGGATAGAAGAACCCATAAAATATACACTGACGTCGATATTAAAATTACAACCCCGGATAAGATTATCTTTGGCAAAGGACTCGAAGCGGAGGAAGACCTGAGTAAAAGAATAATTCACAACATCTCAGGTGAGATTCTTGTAGAAGAAGAAAGAGATTCACTATAATGGAAACGTGGTACCTCATACTATTGATGATGCTTCTCTCAGCACTATTCAGCGGTGCTGAAATAGCCTTAATCTCTGCCAACAGACTCAAGATTGAGGTTGAGAAAAACAAGGGGTTCTTTCATGCAACAATCGTTAGTTGGCTTCTGAAAAGACAGGCTCAATCTATTGGCAGTCTCTTACTTGGCAACAATATTGCCTTGGTGATCTATGGTATTGCCATGCAACAAATCCTAGATCCATGGCTTAATACTACGCTCCCTCCTATCTTGAATAGCGCACTAAGCCTGGTTGTGATTCAGACCACTTTATCTACCCTATTTATACTAATCTTTGCCGAATTTCTTCCTAAAACGCTTTTCCAGATTAATCCTAACGGCATTCTCCGTTATCTGGCCTTCCCTCTACTTGCTTTTTATATTCTCATCTTCCCGATAGTTTTCATTTTTATTGGCTTGGCGGAGATGATACTCTATAAACTTCTTCGCATTCGGGTTCAACCCTCTTCTATTCGATTTACCGCTACTGATTTAAACGACTACCTTCAGGATATTCAGCAAGAGCCTAACGATCAGGATGAGATAAATCAGGAGATACAGATGGTTCAAAATGTCATTGAGTTTAGAAGTATCAAGGTTAACGAATGTATGGTTCCCAGACCTCAGATTGTCGCCCTTGATAAAGAAAGCTCTATAACAACCCTCAGCAAAACATTGACCACAACAGGACATTCAAAGATTATTATCTATGAAAAAACAATCGATAATATAATTGGGTATGTCCATTCGCATGACCTCTTTAAAAAACCTGAATCGATTAAAGAGATTATCAGACCCGTTTTGATTATCCCATACACCATGCTTGCCAGAAACCTTATGCGAATGTTCATACAAGAGCATAAGAGCGTTGCCATAGCCATAGATGAGTTCGGAGGCACCTCCGGGATGCTGACATTAGAAGATGTTATTGAGGAGATATTTGGTGAGATTGATGACGAGTTCGACAAAGTTGACTCAAAAAGCCTGGGAGAGACAGAACCAGGTGTCTATATTTTATCAGGACAAGATGAAATAGATAACATCAATGAGAAGTACAAACTCACACTTCCTGAATCAGAAACTTATGAAACACTCGCTGGTTTAATTTTACACTATACCGAAGAAATCCCTAAACCCGGAGAAAAACTGCATATTGAAAAGTATCAGTTTGTTATAATGAAAGCCACCACAAATAGAATTGATCAGGTGCGAATAACGATTGAAACGTAAAAAAAGATCATAAAAACAAAAAACTTGCCGATAATCACACCATAAGAATTGAAAAAATTTTTGTCACTTCATCATTCTGTGTACATTTGCAGGCTCAAATATAAAATTTAACTAAAATGGCTATCTTAGGATCGATAAGAAAACGTTCAGGCCTAGCTGTAACATTTGTGGGAGTTGCCATCCTGGCGTTCATCATCGGTGACTTCGTCAGAAAAGACCACCGTGGTCACAAAAGCATCATTGGGGAAGTGGCCGGCGAAGAAATTACCTACAAGGAATTTGAATTAAAAGTTGAGGAAAATATCAATTTTACTAAGCAGGGTATGGGTAAGGAAAATCTCAGCAATGAAGAGATCTTCAGCGTTAGAGAGAATACCTGGACTCAGATGGTAAATGATATTATCATGAACAAACAGTATGATGCGCTTGGTCTGTCTATCTCAGAAGCTGAGATGACCGATCTTATTCAGGGCAAAAACCCTCACCGCTTCATCGTTCAAAACTTCACCAATCCTGAGACAGGTCAGTTTGATCATAACTTAGTAGTTAACTTCCTTCAAACCTTAGATCAGCGTGAACCCGCTGTTCGCAAGCAAATGGAGAATTTAATTACTCTTATTAAAGCAGATCGCCTTACCCAGAAGTTTAATACCCTTGTTGGAAAAGCCTATTATGTTCCAAAGGCTTTTGCTCAAAGGGACTATCAATTTAAAAATCAAAAGGCCTCCTTCTTGATGGTTAGTCAGTCTTTCTCTATGGTCAGCGATTCAGCTGTTAAGGTTGATGATAAAGATCTGAAAGCATACTACGACAAGAATGTTAATAACTTCGATCAAAACCGCAGTTGTGATATCGACTACGTTGTTTTCGAAGTTACTCCTTCTGCCGAAGACCGTGCAGCTATCGCTCGTCAGGTTGATCAACTCTTTAAAGAATTTGCAACAGCCACTGACATCCCCTCTTTTGTAAATAATAACTCAGACGAAAAATACGATAGCACTTTTAAGAAAAAAGGTCAATTACCCATGTCAATTGATTCCATCTTATTCAATGGTTCAGTTGGTGCCCTGGCTGGTCCTTGGGAAGAAAACGGTTTTCTTAATATTGCTCGTTTAATGGATGTCCAATCTCGTCCTGACTCTCTTAAGGCAAGCCATATCCTGATTGCCTATAAAGGAGCTTACGGTGCTGACGAGAAGATCAAAAGAAGTAAAGAAGCTGCTAAGAAAACTGCCGATAGTCTTGTTGCAGTTGTTAAAGCAGATGCAACTAAGCTTGCCTCACTTGCTGTAACTCTATCAAGTGATCCTTCAGCTGCAAAAAATAGCGGCGACTTAGGTTGGTTCCCTGATGGCCAAATGGTTCCAGCTTTCAATAATGCCGTTCTTAATAACCCGGTTAATACAGTACTTGCTGTTGAGACCCCATTTGGATATCACGTTATTAAAGTTACCGGAAAGACTGCTCCTATTAAGAAAGTTAAAGTAGCTATCGTAAAACGTGAGTTAGCACCCAGTAACCAAACAATCCAAACCATCTTCAGTAAAGCTTCACAGTTTGCAGGTCAAAACCGCACTGCTGATGCCTTTGAAAAAGCTATCGCAGCTCAAGGTCTTAACAAACGTACCAAAGAGTATATCGCACCGATGGATGCTACTATTCCTGGTCTAAAGTCACCTCGCGAACTTATACGTTGGGCTTTCAGCGAAGATGTTAAAGTTGGTGATGTTTCTGATGCAAAAGATGTAGATGGTAGCTTCGTAGTTGCCGCTCTGAAAACAGTTCGTGAAAAAGGTATCGCACCTTTCGAACAGGTAAAAGAGCTTATCAAACCTAACGTAATGCGCGAAAAGAAAGTTAAACTTTTAGCTGATAAAATGACTGCCTTAAAAGCTGTCTCAATTGAAGACTATGCTTCAAAACTTCAAGCTAAGGTTGATACTCTTAATGACATTACCTTCTCAGCGTTCAACATTCCAATGGTTGGTCGTGAACCTAAAGTTCTTGGCAGAGTATTCTCTTTGAACAACGGTGAACTCTCATCTCCTATCGAAGGTTCAAACTTCGCAGTAGTTGTTAAACTCAACAAAATAGATGATTCTCCATCTCGTGATAACTTTATGATTGAACAGAAACAAGCTGAAAATGCATTCTTAAGCCGTGCTTCAAGTTCAATCTCTAAAGTTTTAGAAAAAGCTGCTGAGGTTCAAGACAACAGAGTACTCTTCTACTAAGATATTACCTAGTCTATCGAGGATCTCCTAATATTTGGAAGGCTGTCTTATTGAGGCAGCCTTCTTCTTTTTTTATACCTTAGCTTTACATTCAATGCTTTATGATTAGACCGGAAACCATAGAGAAAGTACTTGAAACAGCGCGAATTGAAGAAGTTATTGGTGATTTCCTGACTCTAAAAAAAAGAGGAAGTAATTTTATCGGTAACTGCCCTTTTCACAACGAGAAAACTCCTTCTTTCTCGGTTTCAGCCTCAAAAGGTATTTTCAAATGCTTTGGCTGTGGGAAATCGGGTAATGTCTTTGGCTTCGTCATGGAACATGAACATCTTACCTATCCTGACGCAGTCAAATTTGTTGCCGCTAAGTATAAGATAGAAATTGAGGAACAGATCCCTACTGAAGAGGAGAGTGCAGCTATTGATGCAAGGGAGAGTCTTTTTGCTGTTACCAGCTTTGCTACTAAATGGTTTGAAGACCAACTCTGGAATACCGATGAAGGAAGAGCTATCGGATTGAGTTACTTTAACGATCGCGAATTTAGACCCGAGACTATTAAGAAATTCAACCTGGGATTCTCTCCCGATCGTAGGGATGCCTTCAGTAAGCATGCTATAAATAACGGTTATAAACTAGAATTTCTTGAGAGTTCAGGACTCTCAGTTGTACGAGAGGATAGATATTTTGATCGCTTCAAGGGGCGCGTCATTTTTCCCATTCATAATGTTTCTGGAAGAATCGTAGGCTTTGGTGCAAGAATTCTAACCAGCGATAAGACCATCGCAAAATATCTGAACTCACCGGAATCAGAGATTTACCATAAAAGTCGTATTCTCTACGGTCTTTATCAAAGCAGAAAAGCAATAGGCGATGCCGATAACTGTCTTTTAGTAGAGGGTTATACCGATGTAATTTCTCTTCATCAAGCCGGAATCCAAAATGTTGTTGCCTCATCAGGAACCTCGCTGACAACAGAACAGATTAGGCTAATCAAAAGATTTACTTTAAACATTACAATACTGTACGATGGAGACCCCGCAGGGATAAAAGCCTCCTTCAGAGGAATAGATATGATTCTTTCTGAAGGAATGAACGTTCGTATCTTACTATTCCCTGACAATGATGACCCCGATTCATTTGCAAGAAAGCACCATCCGGATGAGGTAGTCACGTTTATAAAGCAAAATTCACGCGATTTTATCAATTTTAAGACCACTTTACTGCTTGAGGATGCCAAAGGAGACCCCATCAAGAGAGCGGGCCTTATACGCGAGATATTGACTTCGATTGCCCTTGTCCCTGATACAATCATCCGAACTGAATATATCAGAGAGTGCTCCGTACTGATGGACTTTGACGAAGCGGTTCTTTTTAGAGAGTTGTCAAAACTACTCAAACAGAAACTAGCTAAGATTGATCAGAGAGAAGAGGAACAGCCCGAAGCTATCGACTCTCTGACAATTCCCGAGAAATCTAAAATTGATAATCAGCCCATAGTTGACAGGCTGGCTGAACATGAAAAGAACATTATCAGAATTCTCATCCTATATGGCAATCTGTTAGTTCAGTCTGATTATGAAATCGATGCTAATAATAACCCCATTAGAATCCCTGCTGCAAAAGAGATCATAAACGACCTCACTTCAGAGGATTATGTCTTCAAAGTATCCCTCTACCAGAATATCTATACGCTCATTAAAAATGCACTGGAAGAGGGCAACCTGATTCTTTCCGAATCCCACTTTGTTAACCATCAAGACCCTGAAATTAACTCATTAGCTGCTGAATTTGTCGGGAATTTCTACGAGATAAGCCCCTTATGGGAAAGCGAAAAGGGAATATATACCTCCCGTGAGTACGACGACCCAAACAAATTGGTTCATCCTTCATTACTCAAACTGAGATTACGGAAATTCCAGGAAGGCAGAGACGATCATCTAAAGCAACTAGAAGAGGAAAAAGATAATGTTAATCAAGAGATTATTCTAAATCAGTTAAGTAAATACACTCAGGCAATAGATGAACTTAAACAAATGCTGGGGCTCTCGGATCAGTAAAGAAATAGCTTTCTCTATTTGACAATATCTCTCATTTTGGGAGAAAACCAGTATTTCGCGGCTTAACAACCCTTAGCCTAATAGATTAATTGCCTCGGCTATTTCAATCAAATTACCAACCAAATCAGCACCAACATTAGTAATTACCGATTGAGGCATTGTCGCAATATAGGCTGATGCAGGGTCTTGTGCTATTATTTTACCGCCAAACTCTTTAACAACTGCCGCACCAGCGGTACCATCATTATTAGCTCCCGTCAGAATGACAGCTACCAAGCGCTGCTGATAAGCTCTGGCGGCTGTCTCAAACATAACATCAATGGAGGGGCGAGCATAACTAACCTTCTCATCAACAGTCAGAGTAATTGAGAAATCCTCTTCAATTAGGAGGTGATAATTAGGCGGAGCAAGGTAAACTGTACCCTGACAGATTTGCTCTTTGTCAGTGGCCTCTTTAACCCTTAGGTGAGTCAGTTTATCTAGATGATGAACCAGATAGTTTTCAGAATTGGCTCCAATGTGCTGAGTTATGAAAATCGGTAGTTGAAAAGAAGGATTTAAACTTTTTATAATCTGACTTAATGCATCTATTCCACCTGCGGAGGAACCAATAGCTATTGCCTGAGCTGGCTCATTCATCCTTAAAGAAGCGTACAGATCAACCATTTTGCATTGAATCAGGTGAAGAATAGAGCTTTTTAAAGATCTTTTCATTAGGGCTAATTACAGAAAAATGATTAGCCCATGACGAGAATTGGATGTTCTCTTTATTTCCAAGGCATAGCACTCCCCCGGGAGCAAGACTACTTAGAAAAAGATGGATTACCCTATCCTGAAGTTGTCGATCAAAATAGATCAAGACATTACGACAAATAATCAGATGCATCTCCGCAAAGACGCCATCAGTTACCAGATTATGGTCAGCAAAGACTACATTTTTCCTCAATGAGGAATCCATTATCACTGAGTTATAATCGGCATCATAATAGGCCGAAAAGGACTCTCTACCCCCTGCCTTCTGATAATTCTGGGTATAATCACGTATATGTTCGATTGAATAAATCCCCGATTTAGCCGTTTTAAGCACTTTCTGATTGAAATCGGTAGCATAGATTTGTGAGCGATCATATAGGCCCTCCTCTTTGAGGAGAATAGCCATAGAGTATACCTCCTCGCCTGTAGAGCATCCGGCATGCCAGATTTTGATAAAAGGATATGTTTTAAGCAAAGGAACCACCTCTTTTCTCAGAGTCTGATAAAAAGATGGATCGCGAAACATTTCAGTAACATTAATGCTTAAATCATAAAGTATTTGCTGAAGTGCCGCTGGATTGTAAAGCATCTCATGTTGTAGCTGAGAAATGCTTTTTAAATCCATAAGCTTCATTCGGTGAAGGAGCCTTCGCTTTATGTGAGCCTGCGAATAATTTCTAAAATCATACCCGTGTTGTCGAAAGAGACCTTCAAGAAATAGGCTGATTTCTATAGTATGTAACTCATTCTGTTCATGTGCATTCATCCTGAAAAAATCAAACGTTGTTTTGTTGTTTATGCGATAAATAGCTTAGAAAAAGATCATTAAGGTCAGTGGGTTTAAAAGGCTTTGAGATGAACGAATTCATGCCTGCATCCATGCATTTCTCACGGGTTTCTGGCATTGCATCAGCTGTCATTGCCGCAACAAAACTCGATACTACCTTATTCTTTCTCTCTTCCTCTCTAATAATTCTGGTGGCTTCAATCCCATCCATTTCCGGCATCTGAATATCCATAAGTATGATATCCCATTTGGATCTCTTAAAGGCTTCTACGGCTTCAATCCCATTATTCACTATCTCATAATGGCACCCTATTCTTGAAAGGGTCATACTAGCCACTTTTTGATTAATCAGATTATCTTCAGCTAACAGGATTATTAACCTTGAAAAGTCAAAATTTGAAGGCAATGCAGCTTGTGAGGTATCTACTTCCTTAATAACCTCCCCTATGTCAAATGGCAAGCTGACAAAGAATGTAGATCCAACATTTGGAGTACTTTCTACTCTTATACTCCCCCCCATTAAGGCACATAGATTCTTACAGATAGCGAGACCCAATCCCGAACCACCATATTTCCTGGTGGTGCTAATCTCAGCCTGTCTAAAGTAGGTAAATATCTGCTTAATTTCATTTTGGGTCATCCCAATACCCGTGTCTGATATTGCAAAAGAGAGATTTACCCGATCAGTGCTATTATCTAAAAGATCAACTTTAAGGGTCACCATTCCCTGATGGGTAAACTTAATCGCATTACCTACCAGATTAGTCAGAATCTGTTTAATTCTGATCTGATCTCCAATAATAAACTGAGGAACCTTGGGATCAATCTTAAGAACCAACGAGATACTTTTCTCACTAGACTTGAAAGAGAATAGCTTTATTATATCCTCCAGTAGTTTATAGAGATTGAGATTACGAGCTTCAAGGATAACTTCACCAGACTCTATTTTTGAAAAGTCCAGGATATCATTTACAATGTTTAATAGAAAATCGCCCGATGTATTAATTATTGAGAGGATGTCCTGTTGCTCTGTATTAAGTGTGGTTGTCTTTAACAGGCTAATCATTCCGATTATTCCATTAAGCGGAGTTCTGATTTCATGACTCATGCTTGCAAGAAACAACGACTTAGAACGAGTAGCAGCCTCCGCTATTTGTTTCTCAGCTTGAAGCTCTTTAACGGCCTCTTCAAGTTGAGCTGTACGATTGCTAACCAACTTCTCAAGATGAACTCTATAGAGATAAAGCTCCAGAAACACTCTGACTTTACCTCTTAGTATTTCAGGTATAATCGGCTTAACAATAAAATCAACGGCACCAGTCTCTATGCCTTTAATTACATGAAACTCTTCCTTATAAATTGCAGAGACATAAATGATTGGTAGATTTCGTGTTCTCTTAACCTGCCTCATCAATTTAACCGTCTCATAACCGTCCATCTCCGGCATCTGAATATCGATAATTGCTAATGCAAAATCATGCTCTAAAGCCAAAGAGAGCGCTTCATTACCCGAAAGTGCTTTCATAAAGGTGATCTCAAAATCACTCAGTATAGCCTCAAGGGTTATCAGATTTTGCTCAATATCGTCAACAAGTAAGACTTTCGGTCTGCTATTCATCACTTAGCCTTTTTGAGGTGAGTTATAAAGCCAAACACGTAATAATGACAAAAGTCGTGAAGTATCCACCGGTTTTGTCAAATAATCATTAGCACCTGCAGCTATACATTTGTCACGATCCTCTTTCATTGCTTTGGCAGTCAAAGCTATAATAGGCAATCGTGCCCATTCAGGCCTTTTACGAATCTCAGTCATGGCCTCATAGCCATCCATCTCCGGCATCATGATATCCATCAAAACAAGCTGGATATCTTTATTGCCACTGAGTTTGTTTATCCCTTCCCTGCCATTTCTGGCTACAGTAATTAAAAGTCCCTTCTCTTCAAGAACGCTTGACAGAGCAAAGACATTCCGCATGTCATCATCAACAATCAATATCTTTTTGTCTTTGAGCACTTCGTCCTTGTCGGTAAGCATATTGTCCTCAGTCATCATCTTAAGACTCTTCTGCATCTTATGTAAAAAGAGGGTAGTCTCAGCTAATAATCTATCAGGCGATTTAGCCCCTTTGATTATGATACTATCAGCAAATCGTTGTAGCCGCTCCTCTTCAGCCCTTGTGAGGTCTTTCCCAGTGTATATTATAACGGGGATATGTCTGGCATTGTCGTTATGTCTTATCTTCTCTAAAAGTTCAAAGCCTGACATCCCTTTTAAACCCAAATCAAGGATTATGCAGTCAAAGATCTCCTGACTTATCAATTCAAAGGCTTTATTACCTTCATCTATTGTTTTAATATCGATGTCAGTCGACCCGACCAACGCTTTAATGCTGGTTCGCATCCCCTCGTCATCTTCAACTATCAAGAGCTTCTTTACCTTACGAGAAATCATATCCTCAATTCTCAGGAATGCCCCCTCTAACTTTTGTGGTTCAACGGGTTTCGTCAATATCCCTATTGCACCCATTTTAAGGGTATCAAGACTCTCGTCTCTGGCTGTCATGATATGCACCGGGATTGATCTCGTCTCTGCACTCTGTTTAAGTCGCTTTAACACTTCAATACCATCTATTCCCGGCAAACCAACATCCAATATGATTGCATCGGGATGATGAAAATCGGCATAGTGCAATCCTGTTTCACCATCAGAGGCATGCAAGCACCTAAATCCTTTTTCTTTAGCTAACCCGCAAACTACCTTAGCAAATTGCAAATCATCCTCAATTATTAACAGGAGTGGACCACCATTTTCAGATAGGTCTCCAGCAGTAGCGGCTGATCCTATTGCTTTACTAATCTCTTGGCCGGCTGGTTTCTCTGATTCCCTAGTTCTATTTTTAAATAACGAATCACTTTTAGGAAGCTCAAATGGCGATGATATTACCTCATCCGTCATTGATTCATCAATTGATTTAGGTATGTATAGGGTGAAAGTACTACCTGCTCCCTCTTTGCTCTCAAGATGTATCTCGCCATGTAATAAAGCAGCAAACGATCTTGAGATTGTCAAGCCTAATCCTGTCCCTCCATACTTCCTGCTTGTTGTTCCGTCAACTTGTTGGAAAGCCTCAAATATCAAATCGTGCTTTTCAGTAGGGATACCAATCCCGGTATCTTTAACCTCAATAGCAATAACCTCGCCACTATTTAAAAGGGTATTCTGAAACTTCACACCTGATGGAGCACTCTTAACAGTAAGCCGTACTTCACCTTTACTGGTAAACTTGATAGCATTACTTAGCAGATTCTTTATAATCTGCCCCAGTCTCTTTAAATCACTTGTAAAATAGGCAGGGGCATCATTTGAAGCAACAGCAATCAGATCAATACTCTTTTGACGAGCCAGCGGCAAGAATATAGTCTCCATCTGTGAAAGAAAATCTGATGTTGCAATCTGATCATGCATAACATCAACTTTACCTGATTCTACCTTTGACAAGTCTAAAATATCATTTATCAATGCCAACAGATCACTCCCCGAACTATTTATAGTTTTAGCGAACTCTATCTGCTTCTCATTCAGATTCTGGGTTTTATTCTCTGTTAGTAATTGAGAAAGAACAAGTATAGAATTCAAAGGGGTTCTAAGTTCATGACTCATATTCGCCAGGAACTCTGATTTATATTTTGAGGCAATCTCCAATGCCGATGCTTTCTTAGTTATCTCATCCTGCATTAGGCTTAATTCATCATTCTTTTGTTTGATGGTATCACGCTCTTTTTCCAGAGCTTTAGATCTCTCTTCCAGCTCTTCATTGGTAACCCTTAACTCTTCCTGTTGAGCCTGTAGAGTCTCTTCAGAGGCCTTTAAGGCACGGGTTTGTTCTTCCAGTTCCTCATTTGATTGACGCAACTCCTCTTGCTGCATTTGAAGCTTTTCAGCCTGATCCTGGGTCTGACTAAGCAGCGTTTCAATCTTTAATCGAGTAACTGCTGAAGAGATCGCAACTGAAATAATCTCGGAAGCCTGAACTATAAACTCACGTTTATCCTTTGAAAACTTCTCCATTGAGGCAAGAACAATGACCCCATTAACCTCATTATTGAATTTCATTGGCAGAGCCAACAGGTAATTTGGAATCTCTTCGTAAAGCCCTGAATTATACATCGGGGCATTCTCTTTTATTCCTGAGAACTCAATTAATGTACCCTCTTTAGCTGCCTGTCCTATTAAGCCTTCACCAATCTTAATAGAGGAGAAGTTTCCGGTTCTGTCATGATAAGCATAGGTTGAGGTAAGCTTCAGATTATTATTCTCAACCAGATAGATCATGCCCATTCTTGCCTCCAGATATTGGATAAGATACGAGAGCGTCTGTTCTGCAATGATCTCCATCTTTTTATCACCTCTGATCATTTCATTGATGGAGGCTATTCCATTTTTATGCCAGTTCTCCTGGGCTTTTGCAATGGCCGATTCTTTTAACGCCTCAGTCATTTGATTCAAGGCCAGACTCATGGTATCCTTATCTGATCTGGGAGTTAGACGAGAAGAGTAATCCCCGTTGGCTATCGTCTCAGCCTGTTTGGTAATATTTCGTAGAACCTCCAGAGTTTTATTGATTTCTGAAGTTAAAGTACCAATCTCATCACGACGATTATTTTCTATGTTCTCCGCTATCTCTCCGGTAGATAGTTTTTTAAACTGATTTACCAGTTCGTCAATAGGTTTTGAGATAGTAGAGGCGATTAATAAAGTGGCAATAGTAGTGAGAATAAGCATTAAGATGACAATAAGAACAGTAGCCACGACCAGCAGATTATGTGCATTGTCGTTGATGGTATTCATCGTATCTGCAAATCGTTCCTCCTCGTCTTCAATCTGCTTAACCTGATTGTCAATCCTTGCCCTCAGTTCAGGTGAAGGAGCCTTAACATAGGCCTCCATATCCTTTCTAAATTCCTTTGCAATTACATAGGTCTTATGGGCCATCTGCAAACCATTGACGAAACTCTCGCCTTCAATTTTCAGAAATAGCTTTAATCTTGACGCCAACAAGTCATTATCACTTACCTTATTGTCATAGGCAAAACCAAAATTGGTCATTAAATAGGCTCTGAACTCTGCATCAGATAATGAGTTTGCCTTTTGATCAACCGTTCCAAATGCCAGAGCCAGATTCTCTGCACGATTAAGATAGGTTTGTGCCTTTCTTATTTCTGAAGTATCACTGTCGACCATGTACTTGTAGTAGTGAGAAATAGCAGCATGGTATGATACATTATGTACTCTTTGACCACGTAGGATAAAACTAATTACTCTCGTTGAGTTAAATAGATAATTAGCCGCAAGCCCGGTGGCGATTAACCCAAGAGCAGAAATGATTGAAATCAGATAGAGTTTTTGACGTATTGGTAAATGAGTTAATAGTTTCATTTTCTGATAGGGTATTGTGTAGTCAATTCAATAATTTTCTGATAGAATTCTTCCGGTTTAAACGGTTTTGTAAGATGGTTATCCATACCTGCTTCTAAAGATAATAATTCATCACCCTTCATAGCATAAGCTGTCATAGCAATAATTGGGGTATGGCCACCTACTTTTGCCTCAATGGCTCTTATCTGCCTCGTTGCTTCATATCCATCCATCTCCGGCATCTGAACGTCCATTAAAATCAAATCCGGATGATGTTCCTTAAATAGAGAAACTGCCTCTACACCATTCTCGGCTTCGAGTACCTTATACTTTTTCCTCACTAACAGACCAGATGCAATCTTTCGATTAATAATTTGATCCTCTGCTAAAAGTATGACTAAAGATTCACTATCCTCCGGTTTATAATTGCCCTGACTCAGGTTTGATTTATGATTATCTAACAGACTTGTTAACATCTGTCTTAAATCCAGAGCGACAATAGGTCTGTGAATGAAACCATTGATCGGCAATAGGGAATATTCGGGGTGATTCACTGCGGTATTTGAATAACCAGCCAATAAAATTGTAGCATGGTTTCCGGCAGTTAATCTTATAAAATGAGCATACCTAAAAGCATCGGTTTTAAGGGTGTCCCAATCAATGATAAAGAAACATTTGCTGTCTGCGGGCAATTTAGAGAGTGTCAATTCGGCCCCTTGTTGCAGAATCTTAGATCCTTTAAACCCCCAATAATTGACGATATCTATAAAGTGATCAGCACGCTTTTCATCTGTGTCAAGAACATAGAATGGGGTATCCGAAAGCAACAGACCCTTTGCCATCTCTCCCTGTTTTTCTGCCTCTTTCTGAGCCTCCATTTCGAGAACAAAAGAGAACCGACTTCCTTGGTTAAGCTTACTACTTACCTCTATCTGTCCGCCCATCATACTCACCAATCGCTGAGATATAAAAAGCCCCAACCCGGTTCCACCGAATTTTCTTGAAATCGTATGATCAGCCTGCTGAAAAGTCTGAAAAAGTCGACCTATCTGGTCAGGGGATATTCCGATTCCCTGATCAACAACAGCAAACTCAATCAAAGCTCTCTCACCTTCTCTACGGATTAAATGAATAGTAAGCTGTATAGTTCCTTTTGAAGTAAACTTAATTGCATTGCTGAGTAAATTCAATAAAACCTGACGAATTCTCAACGGGTCACCAACAACCTCATCCGGAAGATCAGGCGCTAACTCAAATTGAAGAGCTAGATTCTTCTCACCGGCCTTTACTGCAATCATCTTTGCAATCTTACTACTTAGCTCCTGAAGTGAAAAGGGTATATGTTCAATCTCCATCCTGTCTGCCTCAATCTTTGAGACATCCAAAATGTCATTTATAATCTCCAGTAATGATTCTCCCGAGTCTTTTATTGCTTTTACCTTTTCACTCTGTTCAGCCGACTCAGTCTCTGCCAAAAGCAGATCTGACATTCCAATAATTCCATTCAACGGAGTTCGAATCTCATGACTCATCGTTGCCAAAAACATACTTTTTGCATGGGTAGCCTCTTCCGCAGTCCTTTTAGCACTCTCTAACTCCTTAATAGTTTTCTCGAGCTGCCTCGTGGTACGTTGTAGGGCATTCTTATGCCGAAAGAACTCTATAAAGGCCTTAATTTTGCTTCGGAGTACATCCATATCAAGCGGCTTATAAAGATAGTCTACAGCTCCGCTTTCATAACCTCTGAAAACATGACTCCGATCTTTACTTATCGCTGTTATAAAAATGATCGGGATGTTTTTGGTCTTCTCACGACTTCTCATGATCTCTGCCGTCTCAAATCCATCCATCACCGGCATTTGAACATCCAGTAATACCAAAGCAAACTCATGCTCCCACATGAGAGCTAAGGCCTCATTTCCAGAATTCGCTTTGATAATATTTAACTCCGGACTATCCAAAATACTCTCCAGAGTCAATAAATTCTCAGGGCGATCATCAACAATGAGAATATTAAACATTTCATCTACCTGCATAATGACCATGTTGCTTATACAAATGTAAGACAACCGAATCTGATTTTTTTAAATAATTATAGCGTTAGATGGTCTTTTTATTACAAACTCTCAAATTTTCCCTCTCATATTTCACTTAAACTTGATTTTTCTACTTAAAAAAGAACTTCGGATTTTCTCTTTTAGGAATATTGTATGGTTGAATCAGAGGTTAATAAAAAACAGAAAGGCCACTCCTATACAGGAATGGCCTTTCTATAAAGTGTAAAATATTACGAGGCTAAGACAAGCACTTTATTGTTTAAAATCTCGGCGATTCCGCCTTTTATTTCAAACCATTGTGTCTCATTTTTCTGATCCACCACCTTAATTTTCCCTTCTTTAAGTGCCGCAATCATCGGAGCATGGTTTTCAAGCACTTCAAAAAGGCCATCCAGGCCAGGCATCTGAACCAATGAGATCTCATTGCCACGAAACAATGATTTATCAGGAGTAATGATTTCAAGCGTCATAATACTTAGGCTTTACTTTCTTCAATCAACTTCTTACCCTTCTCGATGGCATCTTCGATGGTTCCAACGAGGTTGAAGGCAGCTTCCGGATATTGGTCAACTTCACCGTTCATAATCATATTGAAACCCTTAATGGTATCTTCAATTGAAACGATTGTACCGGGGATATTGGTAAACTGCTCAGCGACATGGAATGGTTGAGAGAGGAAACGTTGTACACGACGAGCGCGGTGAACAACAAGTTTATCATCTTCTGACAGTTCATCCATACCAAGGATAGCAATGATATCCTGAAGTTCTTTATAGCGTTGAAGCAGATTCTTAACACGTTGAGCGCAACGATAGTGTTCTTCTCCGACAACATCGGGAGAGAGGATACGAGACGTAGAATCAAGAGGATCTACGGCAGGATAAATACCTAACTCAGAGATCTTACGTGATAGAACGGTTGTTGCATCAAGGTGAGTAAATGTCGTTGCAGGAGCAGGGTCAGTCAAGTCATCGGCAGGCACATAAACTGCCTGAACCGAGGTAATTGAACCTCTCTTTGTAGAGGTAATACGTTCTTGCATGATACCCATCTCAGTAGCTAGAGTAGGTTGGTAACCTACAGCTGAAGGCATACGCCCTAATAGCGCGGATACCTCTGAACCAGCTTGAGTGAAACGGAAGATATTATCAATAAAGAACAAGATATCTCTACCTCCGGTCTTTTCATCACCATCACGATAATACTCAGCAAGTGTAAGACCACTCAGAGCAACACGTGCACGTGCTCCGGGGGGCTCATTCATCTGACCGAAAACTAAGGTAGCTTGTGATTTGGCTAGTTCTTCTTTATCAACCTTCGAGATGTCCCATCCGCCGGCTTCCATATCCTTAAAGAACTCTTCACCGTATCTGATAACCCCTGATTCAATCATTTCACGAAGCAGATCATTACCTTCACGTGTACGCTCACCAACACCTGCAAAAACAGATTGTCCGGAGTATACCTTGGCGATATTGTTAATCAGCTCCATAATGATAACCGTCTTACCTACACCGGCACCACCAAACAGACCAATCTTACCCCCTTTAGCGTAAGGCTCGATAAGGTCAATAACCTTAATACCCGTGTAGAGTACCTCTTTGGTAGTAGTCAGGTTTTCAAATGATGGCGGATCACGATGAATGGGATAACTTTTCTCTGTCTTAACAACAGGTAACCCATCAATAGCTTTACCGACAACATTAAATAATCGGCCACTAATCTCATCACCTACTGGCATAGAAATGGGATTCCCATTAGCAACCACCTGCATACCACGACGGAGACCATCGGTCGAGTCCATCGCTATGGTTCTAACAGTATTTTCTCCAATTAACTGTTGACACTCAATTGTCAACTCTTCGCCATTTTCTCTGGTGATTGTCAGAGCCTCATAGATATCGGGCAGGTCTTTTTCATTCTCAAAGACTACATCGATTACTGGTCCGATGATCTGGGAAATAGTTCCAATTCGTTTTGCTTGCATAGAAATGAGCAATTATCGCTGTGACAAACTTACATGATTTTTTGAATCCGTCCTCTATTTTAAACGATTTTTCGTTTCAATTCATGGTCACGACCCTGTATAAACAAGGATAAATCAATTCTGTTTATTTGATGAGAAAAAATTTCTCTCAAAGATCAATAACCAGAAAACTCCTATTGTTATTGCTGAATCGGCTAAATTAAAAACAGGTCTGAAGAATTGAAACTCCTCGCCACCCCATAAGGGTACCCATGTTGGAAGTGTGGTTTGAATAATTGGAAAGTAAAGCATATCAACCACTTTCCCATGTAAGAAGGTGGTATAACCTCCACCCTCCGGGAACAGGGTTGACATTTGGTAATAGGTTGATTCTGAAAAAATAAGCCCATAAAACGCAGAATCTAATATGTTACCAATGGCTCCTGCAAAAATTAAGGATATGCCAAAAACTACCCCCTGCCTTACTTTACGGGTGGTCAACGTATAAAGATAATAACCGATTAAACCTACGGCAATGATTCTCAATAAACTCAAAGCTAATTTCCCCCACTCTCCTCCTAGCTTCATTCCAAAGGCCATGCCTTCGTTTTCTGTGAAATGAATTATAAACCAGTTGCCGAAGATATTATACTCCTGACCGATAAACATATTAAGCTTAATCCAAAACTTTAATGTTTGATCAAGTATCAGAACTATTAAGACAATGATAGCTACTTTTTTCAATTTCGGGCGATATTAAAACAGACCGAACATGCCACACCCTCCATAACAGAGGAAGAGACTCATGTCCGGTCTGTCGACTAAATTCTACTATTTATTAGGCTCGTTTTGATTGAGCTTTGCGTCAATACTCAAGGTTGCATGAGGCACGATTCTTAATCGCTCTTTCGGGATAAGTTGCCCTGTGGCACGACAAATGCCATAAGACTTATTTTCGATTCGAATCAATGCATTTTCAAGGGATGTGATAAACTTGTGCTGACGAGCAGCCAACTTACCATTCTCCTCTTTTGACATAACCTGATACCCTTCTTCTAATACTTTGAAGGTAGGAGAGGTGTCGCTAGTACCATTCTCCTCAACATTAGTATAGGCATCGGTTAGTAGTTTAAGGTCTTCCCGCGCTTTACCTAATTTGTCAAGAATGATCTGACGGAACTCCTCTAACTCCTCATCAGAGTAGCGTGTCTTGGTTTTGTTTTCCTGTTGGGCCATAGTTCCTCCTTTTTTTTGAGGGGTTTATTTACTTTTCTGAATGGCCAGTTTAGCCGTGATGTTATCCGCAATCTCGGCATCATGCCAAATTAGATCAGATGTCTGGTCTGACCAATTGATGTTATCTGTAAGTGTCTCGTTACAGATGTATTCGAAGTTCTGCTCTACTGCTTTTATTAGTTCAGGCTGGTTCTGCAAAGTTATTTTAATTCGGTCAGTAACCTCAAGCCCGCTCTCTTTTCTTACGTTTTGAATCCTATTTATTAAATCTCGTGCAATACCCTCCAGTCTAAGTGGCTCTGTAACTGTGATATCAAGCGCAACAGTCATATTTCCTTCGCTGGCAACTACCCATCCCGGAATATCTTCTGTTGTGATCTCTACCTCATCAGCCTGGATTACTATGGTAACTCCATCAGCCTCTATCTGGGTCTGCCCTACTCTTTCAAGTTCTCTGATCTGGTCTTGATTGAAGGCCGCTATTGCATTAGCCGCACTCTTCATCTGCTTACCTAATCTTGCCCCGAGTTTCTTGAAATCGGCCTTTATCTTCTTAACCAACATGGTATTGTCTTCACTCATTATCTCGAGTTCTTTGACATTAACCTCTCCAAGAATTATATCTCTGATGTTGTTAATATATCCGATCAGGGTCGAATCACTCAAAGGAATCATGATCTTCTGAAGTGGCTGCCTTACTCTTAAGAAACTTTTCTTCCTAAGTGATAAAACCATAGAACTAACCTTCTGAGCCAACTCCATCTGCTGCTCTAACGCACTGTCTATCTTTGATACATCAGCAACGGGATAATCGGTCAAATGTACTGATAGTGCACTCTCTCTGCCTGTCACTGCATTCAAATCATTGAAAAGACGATCTGCATAGAATGGCGCAATCGGAGCAATGATCCTCGATAGGGTCTCAAGACAGGTGTAGAGTGTTTGATAAGCTGAGATCTTATCTTTTGAATAATCTCCCTTCCAGAAACGACGGCGACTGAGTCTAACATACCAGTTACTCAGATGCTCATCTACAAAATTGCCTACCAACCTACCAGCACGGGTCGGCTCATAATCCTCGTAACACTCGTCTGTCTGACGTATCAAAGTATTCAGCTCTGACAAAATCCAACGATCTAACTCGGGACGATCTTTCCAGTCTACATCCGGTTCACTGTAGGTGAAACCATCAATATTCGCATACATGGTAAAGAATGAGTAGGTGTTGTGTAGTGTACCAAAGAGTTTCCTCTGTACTTCTCCTATCCCATTGATGTCAAACTTCAGATTATCCCAAGGCTGTGAGTTGGTAATCATATACCAACGTGTGGCATCCGGACCGAACTTATCGAGGGTCTCAAATGGATCAACAGCATTGCCTAACCTCTTCGACATCTTATTTCCGTTCTTATCTAAAACAAGCCCGTTTGATACAACATTCTTGAATGCCACTGAATCAAATATCATGTTTCCAATAGCATGAAGGGTGAAGAACCATCCACGAGTCTGGTCAACTCCCTCGGCAATGAAGTCAGCCGGGAAGAAGTTATTGAGCTCATCTTTCTTTTCAAACGGATAATGGAACTGAGCATACGGCATTGCACCTGAATCAAACCAGACATCAATCAAGTCGCTCTCACGATGCATTACCTTCCCCGTTGGTGAGACAAGATGAATATCATCAACAAACGGACGATGTAGATCGAATTTGTTGTAATTATCTGATGTGAAATCTCCGGCTTTAAAATCCTTCATGGGGTTATCAGCCATAATACCGGCACTCACCGCCTTCTCTATTTCGTTATAGAGCTCTTCGACTGACCCAATGCAGATCTCTTCTGTACCATCTTCACTTCTCCAAACGGGAAGTGGTGTTCCCCAGAAACGTGATCTGGATAGGTTCCAGTCAACAAGGTTTTCTAACCAGTTTCCAAAACGACCGGTACCGGTAGACTCCGGTTTCCAATTGATCGTCTTGTTTGATTCTATCATCCGATCTCTTAACTCTGTGGTCTTGATAAACCATGAATCTAACGGATAGTATAAAATAGGCTTATCTGTCCTCCAGCAATGTGGATATGAGTGCTCGTATTTCTCAGTCTTAAAGGCTCTGTTCTCTTTCTTGAGCTTTACGATTATCTCTATGTCAATGCTTTCTGAGGTCTTTGGATCAAAGGTTGGGTCATATTCAGGTTTTACAAAACGACCGGCAAACTCGCCCATCTCCTCTGTAAAACGCCCCTGCTTGTCAACTAGGGTCAATGAACCAAGGCCATATTGACGGCCAACTTTAAAGTCGTCTGCACCAAAACTCGGAGCTATATGTACTATACCTGTTCCATCTTCTGTGGTAACGAAATCACCTAATACCACACGGAAAGGATCGCCTGTCTCGGGAAGAGCATAGGGCATTAACTGCTCATAACGAATACCTTCAAGCTCTTTGCCTTTGTACTCCTCTTCAATAACAAATGGAATAGCTTTCTGCCCGGCCTCATACTCAGTAAGAACTAACTCAGCATTCTTCTCAGGGAAATATTTCCCAACCAAGTCTTTAGCCAGTATAACCGTAATAGGCTCAAACGTATAGGGATTATAGGTTTTTACCTTGACATAGGTAATATTTGCCCCAACTGCCAAACCTGTATTTGAAGGAAGTGTCCAGGGGGTGGTAGTCCATGCCAGGAAGAATAGCTCCCCATGTAGGTTATTAAATAACTTCTCAGAGGATTTATCTTTTACTATTGAAAACTGCGCTACAACGGTATTATCTTTTACATTCCTATAGCAGCCGGGCTGGTTTAATTCGTGGGTAGATAACCCGGTACCTGCAGCTGGACTATAAGGTTGAATGGTAAAGCCTTTATACAAAAGCCCCTTGTTGTAGAGCTCTTTTAAAAGCCACCAGATTGATTCAATATACTTATTCTCAAAAGTGATATAAGGATCATCAAGGTTAACCCAATAACCCATCCTGCGGGTCAGGTCGTCCCACATATCCTTGTAACGCATCACCTCAGTACGGCAATGACGATTGTATTCTTCAACTGTAATGGTATCACCAATAGCCTCTTTTGTGATTCCAAGCATCTTTTCAACGCCGATCTCAACAGGCAAACCATGGGTGTCCCAACCTGCCTTGCGCTCAACATAAAAACCCTTCTGAGTCTTATATCTGCAAAAAATATCTTTAATACTACGAGCCATTACATGGTGAATACCCGGTGTACCATTAGCTGAAGGAGGTCCTTCATAAAATATAAAAGGCTTGCTATTGCGACGTAAATCAAGGCTTTTCTGAAAAACATCCTGATCTTGCCACATCTCTGATATCTCACGAGCTATCTCTGTAAGATTTAAATTCCGGTATTCGCGATAACGCTTATCCATCGTATTCTTTTAAGATATTTTTGGGGTTCTATACTAAAAACTTGCAAAAGTACAAATAATGATGCACATTTCACAGTATTTTACATCAGAGATACGTGACAACATATTACTTTGAAAAGCTACTATTCAAGGAAATAGATGTTTTTTCTACCTTTACACACTGCGAAGATTTCTTTTAACATCAAATCTTTTTCCAAAGCAAACCATTAAAACCAACCATTAACTCTGATCGCTCAATGAAGTTGATTATCTCTGTACCAAGCTTGTTTAGCCCTATTTTATTCAGAGCATCTCTCTTCAGTGAGCAAAACCAAATTATTAACACATGAAGACTAAAGCAATCATCTTTGGATTAGCTCTTTTAACCATGATGGGATGTAAATCACCACAAAACCGACAACAAGGAGGATCTATTGATCAAGAGGCTATTGACCAGCTTGTCGTCAAAGCAGATGCTCAATTTGGTCAGGCAAACCACGATGCTTTTAAAACAGGTGCTACGCAAGTGGCTGCTCTCTGGCAACCTCAGGATGGCTCTGCCAGCGATTATGAGGCTTTCTGTCTGGCAAATTTTAAATCAACTCCCGAAGGTAGAGACACTCTTTTCCTCTCTCTTCAACGTGGCTTCGAAGTGCTTTGGGGCAATTTTAACAAGATGAGTACCGAACTTATGCTCCCGCTTCATCTTGACAACGGCCCCGTCACCCCGATTGATGAGATGTTTGGCGGATATAGTCCCTCGGCTAATCTTGCCAACGATCTTTACAGCAATAAACTGGCTTTCATCACCATCTTAAACTTCCCTAATTTCACTCTGGCTCAAAAGAGTGAAATGGCTGAGAAATGGTCACCAAGACAATGGGCTTATGCTCGTATGGGCGATGTCTTCACTGCCAGAGTTCCTGCAGCTCTCAACCTCAAGGCATCGGAAGTAATGACTCAGGCTGATACCTACATCTCCGGCTATAACATCTTCATGGATAAACTGGTGGACGATAAGGGTAAATCTCTTTTCCCTGAAGGCATGAAACTTATTACCCACTGGGGCTTAAGAGATGAACTAAAATCTAATTACAATACCGAAGGTGGTCTTGAAAAACAGAAGATGATCTACCAGGTTATGCAACGCATAATCGATCAGTCTATCCCAAAAGAGGTGATCAACCAGGGAACCTGCTCATGGAACCCTTATACCAATGAGATCATGAAAGAGGGTAAAAAGGTTACTGCCAACGCTGAAACTGACGGAAGATACGCTCATCTGCTTGGCGTTTTTCAATCTCTTAAAGCTCAGGATCCATATTTCCCTCAGGCTCCAACCTATATCCAAAGAAAGTTCGACGGTGAGATGGAGATTTCTCAACCTGAGGTTGAAAAACTATTCACCGACTTTGTCAGCGATCCTTTAGTTGCTAAAGTAGGTGCCCTCATTAGCCAACGTCTGGGTCGCCCTCTGCAACCATTCGATATCTGGTATGATGGCTTTAAATCAAGAAGCGGTATACCTCAGGAAAAACTTGATGGTGTAACCCGTGCTAAGTATCCAAACACCGCCGCCGTTCAGGCTGATCTACCCAATATCCTTCTGAAACTTGGATTTAAACCGGAAGAGGCAACTTTTATCACCTCTAATGTTCAGGTTGATGCTTCAAGGGGTGCCGGCCATGCTCTTGGTGCCATGATGAAAAGCGATAAGGCTCGTCTACGCACCCGTATCGCTGCTACCGGAATGGATTATAAGGGTTACAACATTGCGGTACATGAATTTGGTCACAACGTCGAGCAAACGCTAAGTCTTCACAGGGTCAGTGATTATATGATGAATGGTGTTCCCAATACTGCCTTTACCGAAGCCCTGGCTTTTATCTTCCAGAAAAGGGATCTGATGCTTTTAGGAATGCAAGAGACTAATCCTGAGAAGGAGAGTCTTGAAGCGCTCGATAACTTCTGGGCAAACTATGAAATCATGGGTGTATCTCTGGTTGATATGGCCGTTTGGAAATGGCTCTATGAGAACCCAAATGCCACTGCAGCTCAATTACGTGATCAGGTTATGGTCATTGCAAAAGATGTTTGGAATAAATATTATGCACCTGTCTTTGGTGTAAAAGACCAAACCATCCTGGCCATCTACTCACACATGATCGATGCACCGCTCTATCTATCAGCCTATCCTATTGGTCACCTTATTGATTTCCAAATCGAACAGTACCTCTCAGGAAAAGATTTCGCTACCGAGGTTACCCGTATCTATAGCATGGGGCGCCTGGTTCCACAAGAGTGGATGCGTCGTGCCGTTGGCGGACCAATCAGCATCAAGCCTATTCAAGAGGCTACCCGTAAAGCTCTCGAAATAGTCGGATCTGCAAAATAGGGCTCTTACCTAACCTAAAAAAAGAGGAGATTCTCTTAACTGAGAATCTCCTCTTTTTCTTTACTTCAACACTTTTTATTTATTGTTGTACAGATTCATTGCCCTACTGGCTCCAAGGGTCGCAAATGCCTTTACTGCATCAATAATGACCTTAAATCTTGGAATAAGAACCTCTTTCTCCTCTGAAGTCCATTTGCCCAGAACAAAATCCACCTGATAACCCTTAGCATAATCATTTCCTATCCCGACACGAAGACGAGGAAACTCATCGCTATTAAGGGTCTCGATAATATGATTTATCCCGTTATGACTGCCCCCACTGCCCTTACCACGCATTCTGATGGCTCCGGTTGGGATGTCTTTATCATCGTAAATTACCAAAAGATTCTCTTTATCAATTCCCTCTTTCTCTAGCCAATATCTAACCGCTTTACCACTAAGATTCATGTAGGTTGAGGGTTTGATCAGAACTAAAATCCTCCCTTTAAATTTAACACGAGCCACTGAAGCATAACGATCAGATGCAAAGGTGGCATTTCCTTCGGCGGCGATGGCATCAACTATATCAAAACCGATGTTATGACGAGTACCGGCATATTCATCACCTATATTGCCCAGTCCGGCGATTAGATACTTCATTTTAAAATCTATTTGTTAAAAAGAAGGGGTTACCCAAGCAAGTTGAGGTAACCCCTTTTTTATACAGATGAAAAGATTATTTCTTTCCTGTAGGAGCTGCTTCGGTAGCAGTGCTGCGGGTTGATTTAACACCTGCAACAACAGCATTAGGAAGGTCTAAAATCTGGATATTATCAAGTTTAATGTCGCGAATGTAAAGGAATTCGTTAACATCTAGTCTGCTGATATTAACCTCGATAGTAGCAGGGAGGTTAGCTGCAAGACCTTTAACTTTCAGTTTACGGAACTTCTTAACCAGCTTACCACCTTGAAGTACGCCTTTAGGTGTACCGTTAAGGTTCAGAGGAAGGCTAATAGTGATAGGCTTCTCAGGAAGAACTTCAAGAAGATCAAGGTGAATGATCTCATCAGTTACAGGATGTGATTGAAGATCTTTCACAACACATTGATAGTTCTTACCCTCTAATGAAAGATCGATAAGATAAACAACCGGAGTGATAATTGCTGCTTCAACCTCCTCAACACTGAGAAGAAGCATCTTTTGCTCTGAACCGCCATAAAGAACGGCAGGAATTAAACCAGCACGACGGTAAGCCTTAGCGTCTTTCTTCCCTACGTTCTCGCGAGGAGAACCGCTCATAGAAATGACTTTCATGGTATTTGAATTATTTAGTTAATTAATGGCCTGACCAAGGGTCAGGATTATCTTTTCAGGTTTAAACCTGTGTTGTAAAATCAAAATGAGAGCTGATGGATTTGTATTTATGAATACGGGTAATAACATCAGCAAAGATAGTAGCTGTAGAGATCACTTTAATCTTATCGGTCTCCTGTTGAGGGATTGTATCGGTAACAAAAACCTCGGTTAGTGATGAGTTATGTATTTTCTCATAAGCACTGCCTGAGAAGACCGGGTGGGTGCAGAGTGCGCGAACGCTGTTAGCGCCCTGATCCATCATCATATCGGCTGCTTTGCAGATGGTACCGGCGGTATCAATAATATCATCAACCAGAACGATATCACGGCCTTCTACATCACCGATGACGGTCATCTTATCAACCTGGTTTGCTCTTGATCTCTGTTTAAAGCAGATCACCAGCTCGGTGTTAAGGAATTTAGCATAGGCTGCAGCTCTTTTGGTTCCACCTGTATCAGGCGAGGCCATTGCCAGGTTAGGAAGGGCCAGGCGTTGCAGATGAGGAACAAACAGAGAGCTGGCATATAGATGATCAACCGGTAGGTTGAAGAAACCCTGAATCTGATCAGAATGCAGATCCATGGTGACTATGCGATTTACACCGGCGGCGGTGAGAAGGTCGGTAACGAGCTTTGCACCTATCGAGACCCTGGGTTTATCTTTACGGTCTTGACGAGCAAAGCCAAAATATGGGATAACGGCAATGATTCTTTTAGCAGAAGCTCTTTTAGCCGCATCAATCATGAGTAGAAGCTCAAACAAATTATCGACCGGAGGGAAAGTGCTTTGAATTAGGAACAGGTCATTTCCACGAACTGTATCTTCAAAGGAGGGTTGAAACTCGCCGTCACTGAAAGTAGAGATAGAGACTCTGCCTAGTTCCTGCCCGTATGCGGTTGCTATCTTTTCGGCCAGATAACGGGAAGCGCGACCCGAAAAGATATTTACCTTAGTTTTTGCCATGATTATGAGAGTATTAAGTCCCTTTAGCGTAATTACCCGCAAAATTAGTCCTTTTTTTGCGTAGAATTCCAACAAAACGACTCTTTTTTTTGAAAAAGTACTTTGTAGCAGTTGATTTCTAAAAAGAAAAGGAAACTTTTGGCGGGTTCAAGAGATTTAATTACCTTTGCCCCTCTTTGCATTTGCAAAGGCTCTTTGAATCAAAATGCCCGGATGGCGGAACAGGTAGACGCGTTGGTCTCAAAAACCAATGGGGTAATTCCCGTGCCGGTTCGATCCCGGCTCCGGGTACGATCGTTAATAAAAAGACTCCTAACCAATAAAAGTTAAGAGTCTTTTTTGTATTTATCAAGCTATCAACAAAAATCAAATCATACTTTCAGTTCTAATTATAACCTCATTGATCGTAACCGTTGATTTATTTATACATCTAAATTTGTCCCCATCGAAAATGGCATAGTTAGTACCCCCTCTATTCATCGCACTTGCATACTTTACTCCATCAATGCCTAGTGATTTTATATACTCGCATAGATATTGGGTAGGCAAATATTCTCTTAAAGAATCAAAGCTTCGCAATGGGGTAGATAAAGCTAAACCAAATTGTGTCAAAATATCTCTATTCTTAATATAATCCTCCAAATTTACATCTTCTATAAACGGACTGATAGTATGCACATCTTTCAGTTCCACTACTTTAATATCGCTTAAGAGTTCAAACTCACCGATGGATACAAAATCATTTAAAGATGCACCAATTTCATACAATGTTGTCTCCCTATCTTCCGCAAGATACAGATAAGAAATTCCATCCGGGTTTGCACGACCGGGAGTAGCTTTATTTGGGGGCGGCTGACGTAATTCCTCCAAAGAGAACCCATCTTCGTTTTCCGCAATACGGCCACGAAAAAAAACTTTTCCAGCCAGAATGGTTTTCGTGTGACGATTAAGCAATTGTTTTACAACATCACCAACTATTGCATTTCCTTGAATGAAAAACCTATTCTGACACTTTATCTGATTCACAAAACTCATCCAATCATTTACTGAATCATTAACAGTATATTTAAGACTAACCTTACTGGATGATAATACCCTATACCTCTCACCACAAATGTGTTGCAATAAACTTATTCCAGATTCATCCCTTAAAAAGACTCCCCAATCTTTTTTTATTACCGAGAATAAATCACTGGAAGAATCTTCATGTGGTTCATAAAGTTCAAGCAACGGAATAAATACTTCTTGCAATTCTTCAGTAGAAATGATTGCTTGATCTTGAGATTTGCAATAATCACATGACCCCTTCTCGGATGATATGGATGTTATAATGCCTATTATTTCGGAGTCAGTAAAACAGTTTGGGCAACATTTCATATTCCAGCAAAAAATCTATAGACTAATTCTATGTGATTCAAAATAGATAACTTTTTGAGGCTTCCAAGGCCTGGATAAGAGCCTTCCTTCTCAATCTGTCTAAATTGATTGCATGCCATTGTCTGCATTTTCTCCTCATCAATAAATTGAATTAATTTTGCCAAAGCCTCTTTAAATTTTCCGGGAACATCTTCATAATCATCATTACTATCAGATACAAAATGATGAATGCGGATTTTATGATCATCTGTCAAATATGTCAAATGAATTGCAACAGCATACGGAGAAAAACCACCTTCTTTATAAATATTTCCTATTGTTAAATAATCAGAAAATCCAGTATAACCTTCTTTCGAATAAAACAAGTGATCATCTGTAAAGGGTTCATCATCTGGATTAGCATAATCAGCATTTCTAACTTTTACATTAAACCGTTCTGCTAATAACACTTTTTCTACACCTTTCACCCATCGCCCAAGCCTTCTTACAGCACTATCATCATCTCTTAATAATACGCATCCAATTGAGCCAGATAGTAAAAGTTTCTCAAACTCATTCTCATCTCTAGGAATCTGGTTTATTACTAGTGATATATTCCTCAAACGATACTTTTCAACATAAGAATTTATCTCAGTTAATGAAATACTTTCGTCTATAATAAATGCAGGTTGGTAATTTTCATACTCCCCAATTTCGACTCTAACAGCATCAATTAACCCTGTATACTCAGATGATTTTATAGTACCCTCCTGAGGATTCAAAATAATACTGAAATTAATTCCATAACTCTTTAAGCTCTCAATTGTTTTTATAATAGTTGAATTAATCTCCTTAATAGGTTCTATGATCGGCGAAATAATGTTCTTGTTTTCGATAAAAGAGCACATATCCCGCAAGGCAATGAGCTCAAATTGCTTACCACGGATATAGGGATAATAAACCATAATATGCTAATTTTTTAATGGTTAACTTGTCAAAGATAGTTCCAAATTCAACATTTTCTTCAATCTTTCATAACTATCCACATTGAAGTCAAGTGTCCAAAGTAGATATTTCAGTTCCGGAGGTGCTGTGATATCAGAACTAAAACAATCCTTCTCTTTAATGGTTCTTTGCTTTAACGCTCCCATAACCATCCGATGTAATATTTCCATCGGAATCTTTGCAAACCATTCTTTGCAAACTGAATAATAGTTTACCTGACTTGTAATCGGCACCTCCCCGTAGTACTGTTTAATGATTTTGGTGTACTCCTGCTTTCTCAAACATTTAATCATTGCATTACTATCGAATGAATCTATGCATCTTTTTGCTTCTCTAAAAACACTCAATGTCTTAGTTTCTGTTAATGCAAGAACCCCAACCCTGTCATCGGTAAGTTTAGAGAATTTATCAGCGAGACTTATATGAGTAACAATGTATATCTGTTCAAAAACTTTCTTATAGTCATATAACTGTTTTTCAAGTCTGTATTGGGTATCTAGCTCAGTTTTGATTTCATAGACTTTACTTGTCCCGTTAAGTAAAACTAAGTCGGCAATAGACTTTCCAATCCTAAATTCACTTAAAGCTGTAGTAGTATTGAGATTATGACGACCAAGAAGAATTTTATTGATAATGTGATTCTTATAAACATACTCATTTCTGTAGTTCAACATTAAGGCATTGTACATGTACTTATAAAAATCACCAACAGTTTTAAGACCTGCTCCAGAATCATATCCGAATTTTAAATAATTCGTTACCAAATACGACACATCCTCCTCCTCAACTAGTTGTTTAAAGATACTTGTTGAAAACATATTCGCATAAACGCGATACATCGTCTTTGAATGATTAACGCCTCTCATATTTGACTAATAACCTATCAAAGATAGTAAGAAACGATCGCTCTTAAAAATCAAGTGAGTTCATCATGACATTTGAATTATATCCCTTTTCTCCCACCTCCTGCCTCCCAAAACAGGTGACGACAGTTGAATCTGAATCAAGGGGCAGGTTGGTTTGGCTTCAAACACTCTAAGGTCTGCCTGAGATATAAAAAGGTTAGTAGTTTGACTTTGAGTGGGCATTTTACTCTGCGTTAAAAATACTCCAAAACCATCGAGATAGCTTTAGCCATTTTCCGCTTTATACTTATTTTGTTCTATGAGTGAGTCATCTCCTCAAACTCGGCATTAATACCGCACTGTTCAACATCCACCGTTTCATCCACTCTTTGAAGAGATTTAACATGGTTAGCCCATTATTATTCTATTGATACTTCATAATATCATCGGGTAGCATAACATTCTCTATTGTTCCCATGGGTCTGCTTTTGAGGAATAACTTAGGAATAATAGTATGACCTTTAGCAAATGGCAATTTTTCGGCCTTTTTTTTCAACTCAATCAATAAGCGATCGCTATTCTCTTTGGCGCTCCATTTGCATTCTCCAACAAGTAGGTATTTCTTATCCAACGATTCGGCAACCACATCTATTTCGACTCGCTCATCTCTCGATACATTACCCCACCAACGTCGAGCAATACCATAAGTTACGCCATCAATCTCATTACCTGAAACAGTCTCCCGACAGAGTTTTTCCCAATAATTACCAACGTAATCTAAGAAATGGTCGTCAATGTTGGATAGTATCGGCGCTATTCGCCCAATTTCAATGAATGAGCGGTTAGGAATTATAAACTGAAAGTAAAAATTCATAAATGGGTCGCTTATCTTGTAAAGACTCCTTTTTGAATTTTTCTCATTTTCACCGAATGGAATCTCTTTGGTCAAGTAACCCAGCGATATTAGTTTGGCAAGCGGCCTCGACAAATTGGTTGCAATCTCGCCACTCCTGCCCGCTATTTCTGACAAACGATGGGCACCTGCTCCAACGTATGACATTATTGTAGAGGTCTTTACAATATCATTAATGTCATCCTTAAAAAGTTTCAGAGGCTCTTCATACAGTGTTCCATTGACTGATAACATATTACTCTGAATTGCCTCTCTAAGATTACCATATCCCTCTCGGAGCTCCCAGTAACGCGGCACACCACCCCATACAGCATACTCTTCGATTGCTTCAAGCGATGATAAACCAAGAGCCTCCTGAAGATATGGTACTTTGATAGGTGTAATCTTTAATATGGCATCAGCACGACCATATAGTGGTGATGTAGCATCAAGAACTAATCCGTACATCAATTGTTGAGATGAGCCGCAAACCACTAAGTTGAACTTCAACCGTTTTGAATCTAACTTGTTTTGAATAATAGATGGCAGATCAGGGCTACTCCCTACGAGATAGGGGAACTCGTCAATACACAATGTAAACTTTTGTGTTGTACGGTCGTTTAGTGTATCGAAAAAGGCACTCCAATTAGGATATATCACTTTATCAAATCCCGGAATGATAAGAGCTACCATTTTTGCCAATATCTCTCGTTGTAAGATAGCATCTGTTTGGTCTGCTAAATAATAGACATCATTTTCATTTAACGATCTGGTAATCAAAGTTGACTTCCCCAGACGCCTGCGACCATATACGACAGTAAATGTGGATTTATCCACACTTAACACCTGCCGAAGCCTCTTACTTTCCTCTTTTCTAACAACGAAATTCATACCGTAACAATTATTATGCAGTGTAAACATAATGTTTGTTCTGCATTATTCCAGACATTCTCACAAAATTAGTATCGGGTTACATTCCCAATCTTCATAAAGTCGCCGTTAATATAACATGCAGAGAGCCTGTTGCAGGGGGCTAGTATTTAAACGTTGTGCCTTAGTAATAACTTTATTAGTAATAACGTGATTACATCCAACCGCATGACGTTATAAAAGAGTGCATTTCAGTAACTTTTCCATTGCCTGAAGGTGTAACAAGAAAGACTCTTCAACGTGGTTCTTCTCGTCGGTTTTGATTTAATCTTTGTTTATAATTAAGACCTCCTATAAAGATTTAGATTTTTCTTTTATTTGCTGTTTTAATAAGCTTGAAATTTGCGATTTTCTATACATGACAAACTTATCATGTATAGATTTTGCCACTTTTCTATACATGACAAACTAATCATGCATAGAATCTGCCATTTTTTTACATCATCCATTAGAATCTATGGAGTCTATCTTCTCAATATCCAAATGAAAAGCACTGATTAATAGATTAAACAACTTCTCACTCAGATAAAAATATTCACGCCAAAACTTCAATTCTACAGCTAATCCTTTTGATTCTAATTTACTTAAGTAAGAAGTAGCGGTAAGCCGACTTACATTTAACTCCTCCATCAAAAATTATATTTTTATGCAGGGGTGCCGAAATCTTAACAACCCCTCTTCTAAATTTTAGAACACCCTTATCTCTCTAAACCGCCATGGATCAATCTCTTCATCTATCATTACAAAATTGCAAATATTCACTGGCATCAGATTAAGTGGTATTTATGAGAATCCGGTTACACAGCTTGTAACTCATTGATTTCATATTCCTTACAAGCATCTCTCTTATATCCCTCTTATATCTCTCTTATGCATCTCTTATGTTCTCTTATGTTTT
>JAJTBW010000014.1 GCA_021286705.1 Sphingobacteriia bacterium | reverse complement strand
GAGAGGATAGGGAGAGGATAGGGAGAGGCATAAGAGGAGAACAGGAGAGGAACAGAAGAGGAACAATGGCGGGACTAGAAATCAATGAGATAGGAACGAGAGAGTAAGGATGCAGATATTAAAAAAGCGAAGTTGTTTAACTAACAGAGTTTCTTTTAAGGAATCGCTAGAAAGTAATTATAAAATACTCTTATTTTGTTCAATCTTTGGATTTTGTAAAAAAGATTTCTTAGGAGTAAAAAAGATCTGTGCTCAGTTTTGACATTTGAACTTGAAGTCACACTTATAGAGTTTGACTCATTATATTTGGAAGTATAAATAAAGTAACAATTTCAGAGAATTTTAAAAAAAGTATTGCGTTTTGAGATTGAAGTTATTAAATTTAACTAATTTTAAGTATTATAACAAAACCACTAACCTGTTAAATTTACCACATGGAAAATCTGATAATGGTCTTGCTGGTGCTTGGCTGGGGGATTTATACTGCTCTAAAAAAGTCAGCGGCAAGGAGTGCTCACTCTTCAGAAGGTGAGAAAGGCAGTATGTATGATACAACGGGGAGTTATGAAGAGAAAAAAAGCGGTGGGTTTAGTGATTTTAGCGATTTTCTTGAAAAAATGGCTGAGCGAGAGTTTAGTCTTAACCAGGAAGAGAAGAAACCCTCAATAGTGGAAGTGAATGAATCGGTTACCAAGGATCATCTTAATAATCGGTTTAATCGATCAAGCGTTATGCCTGGCGATTTGGCAAGCAGTAGATCAATTAGTGATGAGATTGTCCCTGAAGCAATGATAAGTAAGGTTAAACCTAATTATAAATCTATTGAATATGAGGATGATAAATTGCAAAGGAGGCCAAAAGAAGGCTCCGCCTTAGAGACCACAAAAGAGGAATATGAACTAGATGGATTTGATTTTGATTTGAGGAGAGCGATCTTATCGCAAGTAATCCTCGAGCGCAAATATTTTTAATAATTGTATGACATTTCAAGGTGTTGAAGTGTTTGGAAGTTAAGCTAATTTGTTTTTATCTTTACGGTCTTTTTGACGCACGTCGTTTATCGTAACATAAATTTATCTGGTATGATAAGAAAACTACTCTTAACCCTAGGAATAGTACTAGCAGCCAATCTGTTAGTCTTTTCTCAGGCTCCTGGAACCCTGAAGGGAAAAATCGTCGACAAGGAGACGAAGGATCCCATCCCGTTCGCCAATATTATTATAGAGGCGGGTGGAGCGCAACAGGGAGGGGCCACCTCCGACATGGACGGTAATTACATCATTAAACCCATCCAACCCGGAAAGTACACAATTAAGGCCTCTTATGTGGGATATAATCCTGTTGAGGTTAGTGGATTTGTAGTTGGTTCAGGAAAAACTGAGTTTTACAATATCAACTTGCAATCAGCAGCAACGACGCTGAGCGGAGTTGAGATTGTGACTTACAAAAAGCCTTTGATTGAGAAGGACCAAACAACAGTTGGTGCTAGTATCACTTCAGAGCAGATTGCCAAGATGCCTAACCGTAGTGCCAATGCTGTCGCTGCCACTGTAGGTGGAGTATTCTCCTCAGACGGTGAACGTGGTAGTGTACGTGGTGCTCGTTCTGGTGCTACTGTCACTTACATTGATGGTATTAAAGTAACCGGTTCATCTTCACTTCCTCCTTCTGCTATTGAAGAGGTAAACGTGATTATCTCCGGCTTGCCCGCTATGTATGGTGATGCTACCTCTGGTGTTATCAATGTTGTAACTAAGGGTCCAAGTCGTGAGTTTGGTGGAGGTGTTGAACTCCAGACTTCTCAATTCTTGGATAAATTTGGTTATAACAGAGTTGGTCTTAATATGCAAGGCCCACTTCTGATGACAGGCGATAGTGCTAATCGCAAGCCTCTAATTGGGTTCTTTATAGCTGGTGACTTCTTGGCACAAGGAGACAACTCACCTTCAAACATCGGTCGTTGGAAAATTAAGGATGATGCTTTAAATTCCATTAAAGCTACTCCATTGATTCCAACAGGTACTGGTTTCGGTACTAATCAAGCTGCATCTTTCCTAAGTAAGGATATGATTGAGAAAGTTGATAACTCAACAGATGCAAAATCAAAGTCGGCTAATATATCAGCAAAGTTTGATATCAAACCATCAAACAGTGTTAACATAACTTTAGGTGGTAGTTTGAACTATTCAGATGATGTTAACTACTCATTTGGTAACTCAATGTTTAACTGGGAAAACAATGGTAAAGTAACCGACCTTACTTATCGTGTATTTGGTCGTTTTACACACCGTTTTGCTAATGATCCCGAAAGTAAGTCTCTCTTTAAAAATGTATACTATTCATTACAGGCTGACTACTCACGTTTTAAACAAGACGTACAGAGCCAGTTACATGGTGATGAAATTTTCAAATATGGTCATGTAGGTAAGTATGATATTTATACACTTCCTTCCTACGAGCGCGGAAGTGTTACAGTTAATGGTACTACCTATAATAATGTATTTGTTCAGAATGGTTTTAGAGATACAGCCGTATACTTTACACCTTCTACCTACAATCCAGACTTAGCACGTTACACCTCTATTTATTATGATTACTATCCTGAAACTGCAGGAAATCACCAGAACTTTACACAGATTCAGTTAGGTGGTGGCTTGTTAAACGGTCAGGTTCCAAATAGTATTTATAGTATGTGGGCTGCTCCCGGAACTCCTTTTGGAAGTTACCAGAAGTATGAACTCGATCAGTTTGGTGTCAATGCAACATTCTCTGCTGACATTGGAAACCATGAAATTCAATTTGGTTTACAATACGAACAGAAGAAGGAGAGCTACTACGGTTTGAATGCGATCTCTTTATGGTCTCACATGCGTGGTATCACTAATTTCCATATTGAGCAGTTAGATGTAGATAACCCTATCATGCAGATGAGAGATGGTGTATTTACTGATACTGTTAAGTTTAACCGTAAATATGATGCCACTTCGCAACGTGCTTTTGATAGAAACCTTCGTGAAAAGCTTGGTTTAGCTATTAATGGAACTGATTACATCAATATTGACTCTTATGACTTTGCAAACAAGTCAATTAGTTATTATGATGCTAATGGTGCGAAGAAGACCGTTACATTAGGTGAAGATATTCTGTCACTTGACCTATTCAGTGCTGATGACCTATTGAATTCTGGTCAATCTTATGTTAACTACTACGGATACGACCATACTGGTAAAAAGGTAAGTGGCAAAGCAAGTTTTGATGACTTCTTTACTGCAAAGAATTCTAGTGGAGATTATATTCGTGCATTACCTGCATTTGAACCTAACTATATTGCCGGTTACATTCAGGATAAATTTGCTTTTGAAGATCTTCTGTTCAATATCGGTTTACGTGTTGACCGTTTCGATGCTAACCAGATGGTTCTTAATGATCCTTATTCATTGTATCCTACAATTGGTGCTGGTCAGGTTACCGAAATTGGTGGAAAAACTATCAGTGTTCCATCAAACATCGCAAGTGATGCTGTTGTATACGTTGATAACGTAACAAATCCAACTCAAGTAATGGGATACCGTTCAGGATCAACATGGTTCAATGCCGCTGGTGTTGAAATTCAAGACCCTAACATTTTGAATGCAGGTAGTGGAGTATCTCCTTTATTAAAGGATGCATCAAACCAGACACTTGTTGCAGAATCATTTAAAGACTATGATCCTCAATGGAGCATTATGCCTCGTATCAGTTTCTCATTCCCAATTTCAGAAGAAGCTCTGTTCTTTGCTCACTATGATATCTTAACACAACGTCCTACCAGTAGTTTAAGGTTTAACTTAACCGATTACTACTATTTCAATACACAGACTGGAACCATTAACAATCCTAACCTGAAACCTACCAAAACCATTGACTATGAATTAGGTTTCAAACAGAAGTTATCAGCTTCTTCAGTTATGACCTTGAGTGCATACTATAAAGAAATGCGTGATGATATTCAGATTTTCCGTTTCAATGGTGCCTATCCACGTGACTACACATCTTATAATAACATCGACTTTGGTACAGTAAAGGGTTTCACTGCAACCTATGACTTACGTCAGACCAGCAACGTAACACTGCGTGCATCATACACATTGCAGTTTGCTGATGGTACTGGATCCTCAACAGACCAGGCTGCTAGTTTAATCGCCGCAGGTTTACCTAACCTTCGTACAACTAACCCATTAGCTTGGGACCGTCGTCATGCTATTAATTTAAGCCTTGACTATCGTTTCGGTGATGGAAAAGAATACAATGGACCGGTAATTAAGAGAGAGAAATCAGGTAAAGCTCCTTTACAACTTCTTAAGAACACTGGTTTAAATGTAACTGTTAGTGGTGGTTCAGGAACTCCTTACACCCGTCAGTCAAATATCACATCAGCAATCACTGGTGGAACACAGTTGATGCAGGGTTCTTACTACGGTTCACGTCTACCATGGCAGTTCCGTATTGATGCTCGTCTTGACCGTGATATCTACTTCAAGATTGGCAAGCGCGAATCAAGCCTCAATATTTATCTACAGGTATTGAACGTACTTGGTACTGAAAACGTAATGGGAGTATGGTCAGCCACGGGTAATGCCAATGATGATGGATACTTAGCAGCAGCTGAGTGGCAACGTCAAATTGAAGAGCAATTAGATCCCGAGACCTTCCGTACACTTTATCAGATTTTCGTAAATCGTCCGGGTAACTATAGCTCACCTCGTTTCATTCGTTTGGGTGCTATTTTCAATCTGTAAACCGGAAAGAGGTTACGACAGGACTTGAAATTGAAAAGAATAAACGCATTTAATATGAAAAATTATTATCGAATTCTGCTTCTTGCAATAGTGTGGCTGGTAGGAACCACCAGCCTGGAAGCACGTGAATTCATCGGCACTTCGAAATCGACTAAGACAGTCAAGGCAGGGAATGCTGCTGGATGTACTGCTGCGTCTGGTTTCCAAATGTTAGATGTGAATAATGTCAGATGCCGTGTTAATACCGGTGGTGACTTATGGTGGGACGTTGGAGGTGGTATTGGTCCTATGTACTATATCCCTTCTAATAGTATGAAGACTTCATTGTTTGCCGGTGCACTTTGGATTGGTGGTGTTGACGTTAATGATCAGCTAAAGGTCGCAGCTCAACGTTTCCGTCAGGGTCCTGATTTAAACGGTGGTGTTGACTTTTGGACTGGCCCATTGACTGTAGATGGAACAGCATCAATTACAGCCGATGTTTGTTCAAAATGGGACAAGTTGTTTATTATCAGCAGAGCTGAAGTAGATCAATTTATAGCTTGGTTTGAGAGTGAAGACAGGACTAATGAGTTCCCTGGTTACTCCATTCCTGATGCTATAAAAAACTGGCCCGCTCATGGTGATGATGGACAGAGCTGGTTTATGGCTCCTTTCTTCGATAGAAATAAAGATGGATACTATAATCCTGATGATGGTGATTATCCCTATTATGACAGAACTAATGAGTTATGTCACAGTGATAAAGCCACTCCTGATACTGAAGATGGTACCGTAATTGGGGGTCTTCTAAGTGATCAGGTTCTCAAAGGTGATAAGACCTTTTGGTGGGTATTCAATGACAAAGGTAATGTTCACACAGAAACTAATGCCAGTCCTATAGGCTTGGAAATCCGTGCTCAAGCTTTTGCTTTTACTACTAATGACGAGATAAATAACATGACTTTCTACAGTTATGAAATTATCAACCGTTCAACCTTTACCTTGAAGGATACTTACTTCTCGCCATGGACAGACCCCGACTTAGGTTATGAAAATGACGACTACGTTGGCTGCGATGTCAGCCGTGGTATGGGTTATGCCTATAATGGTAAGGACGTCGATGGTAATGGCGAACTAAAAGCTTATGGTAATCAGCCTCCAGCTGTTGGTATTGACTTCTTCCAAGGTCCTTACATGGATCCTGATGGTTACGATAATCCTTCATTCAATGGTGATGGACTTCTTGGCCCTTCATACAAAGGTGATTGTTCTATTGTTTCTCAGAATGGTAACTTGCTTACCTTCACTTATGGTCCTGAAAATGCTCAGAAAACCGGACAGTTTATTGTTAGATCTGAAGCTATTAACGGTGTAAACTTTGGTAACGGTATAAAGGATGATGAGCGCTATGGTATGCGCAGATACCTTTACTTTAATAATGATGGTTCTGATAAAGGTGACCCAAAGACTGGTGCTCAGTATTACAACTACCTACGTGGTATTTGGAAGAATAATGCTTTAATGCAGTATGGTGGTGATGCTTTCAACACAGGTACTGTTGGACCAGCTACAGACTTTATGTTCCCTGGCGATTCAGACCCATGTAACTGGGGTACACAAGGAACACCTCCGGGTGGTGGTTACAACCAGAATGGTAAGTATTGGACTGAGAAGGAATCAGGAAACAACCCAGCTGACCGTCGTTTCATGCAATCAGCAGGTCCTTTTACTTTGAAACCTGGTGCTGTTAACTATATTACCTTTGGTGTGCCTTGGGCACGTGCTATCAGTGGCGGTGCTTATGCATCTGTTGAGCTTCTTCGTGTAGTGGATGACAAGTGTCAAGCCTTGTTTGACAACTGTTTCAAGGTTCTCGATGGTCCAGATGCTCCGGACATGACTATCCGTGAACTTAATAAGAAGTTAATTATCTACCTTACCAATAAGAAATCAAGTAATAACTACTTAGAAGGCTATAACGAAAAAGACCCATCTATTGCTGTTGGTGATCAGTATTATCGTTTCGAGGGTTACCAAATTTTCCAATTAGCAAATGATCAAGTTTCGGTTGAAAGTATTTATGATGTCGCTAAAGCTCGTTTAATTGCTCAAGTTGACATTAAAAATGGTGTTGCTAAGTTAGTCAACTTCAATGTTGATGATAAGATTGGTTTCGCTGTGCCTCAAATTATGGTCGAAGGTGGTGATGCTGGAATTGAGCATAGTTTTGTTGTTTCTGAGGACTATTTCGCTACTGGCGACCGTAAACTTATAAATCATAAGCAATACTACTATATGGTTATCGCTTATGCATATAACAATTATAAAAACTATGATCCAAATGACCCCACTGCTTTAGATGGTCAAAAGAAACCTTATCTGGCAGGTCGTCGTAACATTCAGGTTTATACTGCTATGCCTCATCAGATTGTCAATGGAGATATCGTTTATTCTGAATACAGTGATATCCCCTCAATGACTCGTATTGAAGGTCAAGGTAACGGTGGCAACTTCCTGGTAATGGATCAAGCTTCTATTGATAATGTTCTTGCAAAAGGCCCACTTCAAGATGGAGTTAAGATGGGTGATGCTAGTTATCCAATCGTTTATCAGCCCACTTATGAAAAGGGTTATTCTCCTTTAACAATTAAGGTTGTTGATCCTTTAAAAGTTAAGAGTGGAAAGTTCAATGTTAAATTTACCAATGCTACTGAGACAAGTAATTTAATTACTAAAGCAGGTTGGGAAATTACTGACCTTTCAACAGGTGAAGTGTATGTATCTGATACTACTATAAATGTTGATAATGATCAATTGATTCTTGATCTTGGTTTATCAGTTCATATTAACCAAATTCCTGATCCAGGTCCTGCTGGTGCATACACTGCTAATGGATTTATTGGTTGGACTGTTAGTGGTTTAGATGCCACCTATCCTTGGTTACTGCCTATAGGGGATGAGTCTACTCCATCAAGCCCTCAGAACTGGATCCGTTCAGGAACTTATTTTGATGATGTTGACCCCACGAATGATGATGCATTTACAGGAACAGGTGAAACAGGAAGCCCTAGAGTTTTCTTTGATCCTAATGAAGACTATGAAAAGATTTATGAAGGTAGCTGGTCTCCATATCCATTAGTTGCTGACCGTGATGGAAGTAATAACAATACAACATACGGACCTGGTTACAATAAAGCTTCGCGCTATAGTGTTGCATCAATGGCTAATTTGCAGAGTGTAGACATTGTCTTCACTTCTGATAAATCAAAATGGTCTCGTGCTGTAGTCCTTGAAATGTGTAACGATGCAACTCTATCAGAAGGTGGAGCAAAAGCGTTTGAACCACGTAAAGGCTTATCTGTTGATAAAAACGGTAATTATGCTACGCCTGGTTCAGGTGCCAGTGAAAATCCTGATGATGCTAATTATATGGGTGAGACTGGTTACGGTTGGTTCCCTGGTTATGCTATTAACATAGAGACTGGCGAAAGACTGAACATCATGTTTGGTGAGAATAGTTTCTTAGTCAAGCAGAATGGCCGAGATATGTTGTATAATCCATCCGGAAATATATATGAAGGCATCAGCGGTGGTATTGCTTTCGGTGGTATGCACTATATCTATGTAATGGGTACCGCACTTGAGAAAACAGCTGTTGGTAGTTATAAATTCGAGAGCCCAGCTTATGACGATTGCAAGAAGCTAGGTCAGTTGTTATCTGAGTATAGTTTAATTAGCAATCAAGGGTTTAAGAAGAAAGCTTTGGAAACGCTGTATGGTGCAACTCAATGGGTTGGACTTTTCTCCTCCAATTCTACATTACCAGCAAGTTCATGGTTAAGCACCGATGTGAAGTTCCAGATCAGAGTTGCTAAGCCCTACAGACGTTACTTCGGCTTACCATTCGATGTTGCTAATTCTAGTTATAGCCCTGTAAATGATATGTGGCCACTTTATAACTTCAATACTGAAGGAATGGAGTATGTTACAAATGATCCAACTAAGGCTGTATCAGATCTTGATAAAATTAAGGTTGTTCCAAATCCATACTACAGTTATTCAACCTATGATTATAACACCTTACAGAACAAAGTTAAGATTACTGCACTTCCACGTAAGTGTACTGTGACGATTTATACTGTAAATGGTACGTTATTACGTCAATTCACTAAGGATGATGATGTAACTGAGATTGAATGGGATTTGAAGAACTTCGCCGGCATTCCAATTAGTGGTGGACTATATTTAGTACACGTGAAAGCAGATGCCGGAGAACGTATCCTCAGATGGTTTGGAACCATGCGTCCTGTTGACCTGAATTCATTCTAATAGCTCAGGCAGATGAAAACGCAGTTAAAAACATTTAAATCAATGGGTATGAAAAACTTTTATAGATACTTAATTGCCATTGTCATCGCCGGGTTGTGTGTCATACCTGAACACCAGGCTTTGGCGGGTAATAAAGACAGATCTGGTCAGGCAGGAGCGAATGAGTTACTGATCAATCCCTGGGCTAAATCAAGTGGTTGGGGCGGTATAAATACCTCTTCAGTCAAAGGTTTGGATGCAATGTTTGTCAATGTTGCTGGTATTGCTCACACCAAGAGCACAGAATTGAACTTCTCTCATACAACATGGCTGAAAGGATCAGATATTAACATCGCTGCTTTCGGATTCCTTCAGAGAGTTGGGGAGCAAGGTGTTTTAGGTATGAGCATTACAAGCATGTCAGCTGGTGATATTGAATATACTCGTCCCGAGCTTCCAGAGGGTGGTATTGGAACCTTCTCACCTAGTTTAATGAATGTAGCTATTAGCTATGCCAGAGCTTTCTCTAATTCTATTTATGGTGGCTTTACCATTAGAATTATCAATGAAAGTATAGCCGATATTTCAGCTGGTGGCGTAGCTTTAGATGCTGGTATCCAGTACATTACTGGGGAAGATGAGAATATCAAGTTTGGTATTACTCTTAAGAACATTGGTCCCCGTATGTCATTTAGTGGCGATGGCTTTATAGAAAAGGTACAACGTCAGGATGATATTAACGGTGAGTATGCCATGCTGACACCCGCTGCCGAATTTGAAATGCCTACTACTCTAGCTATGGGTGCTTCATATGATTTCTTGTTTTCTAAGAGCAGACTTACTTTAGCTGGTAATTTCCAGTCTAATGCCTTCAATAATGACCAATTTGGTCTCGGGGCTGAGTTTTCTTTTCAAGATTACGTAATGCTTCGTGCAGGTTATGTTTATGAAGATGGAATCACAAAGGATATTGAAACTTATGAGCGCTTTACAGCTGCCTCTGGTCTCAATGCTGGTTTGAGTATCCAAGCTCCATTAAACAAGGAAAAGGGCACAACTATTGGAATAGATTATTCTTATAGACCAACAGCCCATTTTGACGGTACACACTCAATTGGCGTTAGAATTTCGTTATAACGAAAATTATACTATCTTTGTAATAGAAGAGGGCCCTTTCTCGGAAGGGTCTTCTTCTGTTTATTATACATATGCATATCTTTTATCCATTATGGGAGAAGTTAAGTATTACACCAAGGAGGGTTTACAGGCCCTTAAAGATCAATTAGATCAATTAATCTCGGTTGAAAGACCGCGGATTAGCGCTATGATTGCAGAGGCTCGCGATAAAGGAGATTTGTCGGAAAATGCCGAATATGATGCAGCTAAGGACCAGCAAGGTTTATTAGAAATAAAAATTGCTAAACTTCAGGAGCTAATTATGAATGCCCGCATTGTCGATGAAAGTAAATTGGATGCTTCCAAGGTTCTTTTATTGTGTAAGGTAAAGATCAAGAACAAAGCGAATGGAATGATGATGGAGTACGAGATTGTTCCTGAAAGTGAAGCAAATTTAAAGGCTGGAAAAATCTCTGTTAGTTCTCCAATTGCTAAAGGTCTACTTGGGAAGAAGGTGGGCGATTCTGCCGATGTTTCTGCTCCAGCAGGAACAATTACGTTTGAAATTATGGAGATCACACGTTAATTTTAGTGTTATGGCTGGTATATTCTCGAAAATCGTTACAGGTGAGATTCCCTCTTATAAGATAGCGGAAAATGATAAATTTTTTGCTTTCTTGGATATTAATCCATTAGCAGAGGGACATACCTTAGTAATTCCAAAGCAGGAGATAGACTATATTTTTGATATACCTGCTGATCAACTCGGCGAGATGATGCAATTTGCTCAAAAAATCGCTAAGGGTATAGAGAAAGTTGTTCCATGTAAGAAGATTGGCGTGGCAGTTCTTGGTTTGGAGGTACCCCATGCTCATATTCATTTAGTTCCTATAAACAGCGTTTATGATATCGACTTTAAGAGAGAAAAGCTCAAATTATCCGAAGAAAGATTTCGTGAGCTAGTATTATTAATTTCTAATCATATTACCCTTTAGTCGGAGTTTTATTTTAAAGAATAAAAAGAAGGCCGGCTTAGTTTTATAAGCCGGCCTTCTTTTTGTTCTTCGTGGATTAATATGCTCTCGCATCTTTACCCTCGATATAGTTAATAAAAGCTTTATTAACCACTTTATTCCCTCCAGGAGTGGGATAATCTCCGGTAAAATACCAATCTCCTTTATGATGCGGAATAGCAATGTGTAAGTTTTCTATAGATTGGTACACTATGCTAACCTTAGCCTTAAGATCACGAGGGGTGATAATTTCTGCGATCTTATCTGAAATTTCTTCAGCAGTGAAGGGTTTGTATATCTCTTTCACATAATTTACGATCTCAGATCTGTGTTTCCCCTCTTGGGTTTTACAGCGCTTATATACGTCGTTTATTATGTGATCGAGCTTGTGGTCTTTAAGTAGTTCAATAGTGGCTTTAAAGGCTACAAAATCGCCTAATTTGGCCATATCAATTCCATAGCAGTCTGGATATCTTATCTGCGGTGCAGAAGAGGTTATTACGATATGTTTAGGTCCTAGTCTATCTAAAATGCGTAAAATACTTTGTTTTAATGTTGTTCCTCTAACAATGGAATCATCAAGAACTACAAGAGAATCAATATCCCGCTTCACTACTCCGTAGGTAACATCGTAGACATGGGCCACCAAGTCATCTCTTTTATTATCTTCTGTGATGAAGGTTCTAAGTTTGATATCCTTTACTGCAACTTTTTCCATTCTAGGCATTAAGCTAAGAATTTCGTTTAGTTTGTCTGGATTCAACTCAGAACCTAATGCAAGAATTCTATCAGCTTTTAGTTTGTTGCAAAACTCATGTAGCCCTTCGGTTAGACCATGGTAGGCATCAATTGCAGTATTAGGAATATAGGAGAAAACAGTGTTGACTAAATCGTAGTCGACTTTTTTAAGAATAGCAGGGGTAAGTAATTGCCCTAACCGTTTTCTTTCATTGTAAATATCTTTGTCTGTTCCGCGACTAAAATAAATTCGTTCAAAAGAACAGGGTTTTTTTAGTGTTGGCTCATTAATTTGACTAACTAACCACTCTCCATTTTTCTTAACAAGCAATGCCGATCCAGGTGTTAATTCAGATACCTGCTCTTCGCGAAGATTAAAAGTGGTTTGTATTACAGGTCGTTCTGATGCAGCAACTACAACCTCGTCGTCAACATAGTAGAACGCTGGCCTTATGCCGGCTGGATCTCTAAGGATAAATGAATCCCCATGACCTAGCATACCAGCCATAACATACCCACCGTCCCAGTTCTCAGATGACTGTTTTAGAATTTTTGCCATATCAATAGTTTCAGCTATTCGATGGCTTATTTCTTTATTTGGAAGGCCTTGTGCTTTGAACTGTTTAAAGATTCTTTCATTTTCATCATCCAGAAAATGACCAATCTTTTCTAAGATCGTAACCGTATCTGATGTCTCAACAGGATACTGACCTAATTCAATCAATTTCTGAAATAGTTCATCTACATTAGTCAGATTAAAGTTTCCAGCTAATACCAGATTTCGGGTGATCCAATTATTTTCTCTTACAAAGGGGTGAATATTCAGTATATTGTTCTTACCAAAGGTTCCATATCTAAGGTGGCCTAGGAATACTTCTCCAGTAAACTCCAAATTATTTTTCAACCATTGAGGATCACGTAAACGGGCTGGATTCTTGTCTTTTAAGCTATTAAATTTGTCGTATATACTGTTAAAAACGTCCTTAATTGGAGTTGAGCTATTTGATCTTACCCTATTTATATAGCGAAAGCCTTGAGGGGGATCAATTTTTATACTTGCTACACCGGCTCCATCCTGACCTCTATTGTGCTGTTTTTCCATCAGGAGATGCAGCTTATTTAGTGCGTAGAATGCCGTACCGTATTTGTTTAGGTAATATTCAGGCTCTTTTCTTAATCTAATAAATGCAATCCCGCATTCATGTTTAATTGATTCGCTCATGTTTTTAGTAGCTTAGCTAGAGAGTGCAAAGGTAGCGAAACTTAAGTCTTTTTTTTGTTAAATCTATTTGATACAAAGGAATAAGTTTTATAAATTAGCCCTGTATAGTGCTTGTTTTGTTTTTGCTTTGACGATAATGAAAGTCAGGTTAATTTGCATATTAATTTTTGGACTCTTTTTCGCTAACGTTGCTTGTTGGGGAAAATCTGACCATGTTCTATGCGATGAGAGGTTTATGTATAGGGATGCTGACGACCTTTTCAGAGTTATCAATTCAGCTTCATTTGAACCAAATCAATTTAATTTGATTATGGGTCAACTTCTCTACACAGCGATCAGAAGTGGAGATCAAAAGAGATACGCTGACTATTTAACTATATTAGCCTACAATAAGCTTAATTTCAATCTTATTACTGAGGCAGATTACCTCAATGGTCGCGCTGGTAGAATCTTACACTATTTAAAGGATTACAATAATTCTACACTTTTTTTTATTAATCAAATCAGGCTGTTTAGAAAGCAGGGGAAGTATGGTGAGCTACAAAGCTTTCTTGATCGTCATGAGCCAATAGAAAAGCGGCTTGATAAGTTGTATCTTCCGGTATTATATAGGGAGTTGGCGTACCTTGCAAATTATGAAGGTAATAAGTCTTTATGTCGTGCCTTTCTGGATAAAAGCAAATTTGCAATCGATAATCTTAAGTCTCAGCTTTATAAAGGAAGCTTATATAGTGGATTAGGAATATCTTCTAGAGATCTTGGATATACCGATCTTGCTGCAGATTGCTTTGAGCAAGCCTTATCTCTTTTTCGAACTTATTCTGATTCTAGCAAGATTGTTTTGACCTATGTCAATCTATCCGGCCTTCTAGCTCAGCAATATCATCTTGACCAAGCTAAATCGTATTGTCTTAATGCAGTTAGAATCTGTTCAGTTAATTCTAAAAGGGATGAATTTAGACCGTTATATTCTTATGCTCTAAATGCGATAGGTGATCTCTATTTAACTGAAAAAGCATATAAAAAGGCTGATTCAATTTTTAAGATTGCAATAGATGAGATTCGCATTGTTGGGGATAGCTCATTGCTGGTATTTCCTCTTTGTAATCGCTCTTATGCCAATCTGAAAATGGGCAAAATTTATCTTGCGCAACAGTTAATTGAGAGGGCTTCTAAGATTGGTAGTAATTCTCAAGATCTTTTAAAAATCGCTGTTATTAGTGGTACCAGAGGTCTTGTTTCATACGAGTTAGGGGATCTAAGTAGTGCCGAAGCAGATTTATTAACTGCTATTAAAGGTGTAGAGGAGTTAGGAGTTAAAGAGTTATGTTTAGACTATTATAAGAGTCTAGCTGAGCTCGAGAGTAAGAGGGGAAATTTTCAGAGGGCTTTCTGGGCTTCTAATAAATACAGACTCCTCAATGACTCTTTAAAAAGAATTGAGGCGACGCATGTTGTTGCTGATTTTTCTGAAAGGATTAAAAACTCTGAATTAGAATCTGAGATTGAAAAATTATTAGCTACACTAAATAATAAAGAACTCTTTATAAAATACTTGACCTCTCCATATTCTTTGATTGTCATCATAATACTTCTGGTACTATATCTTTTAAAACAGATCTATCAGGAACGATGGCCTAAACGTAAAAGAACTGCTATCAGTTTTACTTCTGCTAACTTAGTCCCATTAGTTACTACTCATGGGACTAAGGATGTCTCTAAAGTTGTTATTAATGATTCAGCATCAGAGAAGGGGTACATTCTAAAAGACTCTGACTTAATTCTGAAGCAAAAGCTGGAGAATGCCCTTCAAGATCAGAAATTGTGGAGGGATCCCGAACTTAACATGGTTGACTTGGCTATGCTTTGTCATACTAATACTACTTATTTAAGTCGATTGATTAACCGAGCCTATGGAATAAATTTCAGTACCTATATTAACAGATATCGAATTAAAGACGTTTGCACTTTACTCGAGCAGGGGGAGGCTAGTCATCAAACTATTGAGGCTTTAGCCCTTCGTTCTGGATTTAAAAGTCGATCATCTTTTCACGGTGCATTCAAAAGAGAGCAAGGAATTACACCAACACAATTTCTTGAACAACTTGGTAAAGAGAGGTTAAGTTAGCTGTAGAATAATTTGTGTTCTTCTCATATTTATCACAGAATGCTGATATTGATTATAGCATATCAATTATTCATGATCTTAATTTGAGAAAAACCCTAAAGTGAAGTTCTGTTATAGAGATTATTCTGCAACATATATTCATAAACCCCTGACGGAACTAGATGACGAATATCTTTACCTTCATTGATGGAACTACGAATAAAACTTGCAGATATGTCCATTAATGGAGCCTCGAAAATGGTAACATTTGCTGAGATACTATCAGAAAGGTTGTATCCTGGTCTTAAGTAAACATATAAACCATAGTCAGACAAGAGTACCTCCCAATTTTTCCATCGTTTTATGCCAGCTAGATTATCACCACCAACAATAGGAATAAACGAACGTGCGGGGAATTTTTCAGATAACCAAACCAATGTATCGATAGTATAGGAGGGTCTTGGCATTCTAAACTCTATATCTGAAACTCGAAACCTTGGGTCATCACCTAAAGCAATCCGAACCATCTCTAGTCTATGATACTCCGGAGCTAGTTGCGAAGTGTTTTTTAAAGGATTTTGTGGTGAAACGATAAACCAAACTTCGTCGAGATCAGTAAAAGCGACCATATAATTGGCCAGAACCATATGGCCTACATGGATGGGATTGAAAGAACCAAAAAAGAGTCCCGTTTTATGAGCTATTTGTGCCATCTTATTATCTATAACATTTGGCATTCTCGATGACGATCACATGTAATTATATGATCATTAACTATGCCAGCTGCTTGTAAAAATGAGTATACAATTGTACTGCCCACAAAGGTAAATCCTCTTTTCTTTAAATCTTTACTTATTCTATCTGATAGTTCAGTTTTTACTGGTAGTTCCTTTAATGTTTTAAAGTTGTTAAGAATGGTTTTCCCATCTGTAAATGACCAGATATAACGGTCAAAGCTCCCATATTCTTTCTGTATTTCGATGAAGGCCTTTGCATTTTTTATAGTTCCTCTTATCTTAAGTCTATTTCGGATTATACCAACATCATTCATTAGGGATTCGACCTTTGTTTCGTCATAATTTGCAATAACTTTGTAATCGAACTGGTCAAATGCATTCCTGAAATTCTCTCTTTTGTATAGTACAGTCTTCCAACTTAATCCTGCCTGGAATGCATCCAGAACAATAAATTCAAACCATTTATTATCATCATGAATAGGAACTCCCCATTCTTGGTCATGATATGCATTTAGCAATTCATCATCTTGTGTCCAGTCGCAACGATTCATTTTTTCCTTTAAAGTTAGTCAATTGCAATGATATTTAATGCTGTCTACTCACTCCTAATCTACTTACCATTCATCTATTTACTCATGTTCCCAATCTAAAATCATTTTTGGTATTTGTGGTTTTTCCATGCTCTTAAAACATTTAAGAACTCTTTACGAAGGTATCTTTAGTTGTGTAAATCTAAGTAAGTTACGTTCGCTATTTTACTGATAACCTATTAATAAGCTATGAATATTCAAGCAGAGCTAAATGTTATTTTGTTAACTCCAATTCGGGTTTTGTTAATCTCTCGACTTCTTAAACCATTTTATAAGCTATCTATTCCTATCTCAATAGGGTTAATGGTTGTACTAACTCAAAAGTATTGTAACGGATCAGTACCTGGTAGGATAAATAGTGTTTTTTCGACGTGTAGTAGTAGTGAGTTTATTTCTTCTAATCGTGGTTTAACTCCTGATAATTTCTTGTCAACTTCTCGAATAAGTTTGAAACAGGACATAGATACGCTCTATGTGGGTAGCTCTCATAGTATGAAGACTCTTACTGGTGATAATGGGTTATTTGTCTTTTTAAATCAAGCTTGCTTAAGTAAACCTTTAGTAGTAATAATTGATTCTGATCTTGATGAGACTGGGAAATATACGCTTAAGAGATGGGCAAACAGTCCGAGTACAGCTCATAATCTAGTTACAATCACTTCGGACAATCAAATACGTATCATCCGAAATGATTTGAACCACTATAGCAACTTAATAACGCTTGATCAAACTCAGGATTTAATCATTGATGGTAAAGAGGGGCGGACTTTAGTCTTCTCTCCTTTTAAGACGGTATCGAATGAACGATCAGTTGCCTTTTTAGTAAGCAATTATACCACTAATTGTATCTTCAAGAATATTACTGTCTTAAATAACCAGAAGAGTATTGGATATGGGGCAATACATGTAACGAATAGCCAGTGCAAACTTACTCTAGATAATATACTTTTCCGACCTCATACAAATAGCGAGTCAGATTATTATACGACAGGGATTAAGTGTCAGAACGGAAATCATCAACTTACTGTAAAAAACTGTGAGTTTGTGCAGTTTTCTACAAACGGAATCTTTATAGCTGGATCTACGGCAAATCAAACCATTAGTAATAACCATTTTTATCGTTTCTATAGTGGAGCCACATCTATAAGCTGTATTTATATTAGTGAAGGGAAGGGTCACAAAATAACCGGGAATTATTTCGGAGGTAATAGCCCTTATGGAGGCTCTGCTCCAGTTTTATTATCAAAAGCTTGTTATTTTAAAGCTATCTATCTAAATAATACTTCATTCTCTGACCCGATATTTTTATCCAGTAATGTTTTGGAGAATGTCTCTTTAATTCTTCCTTCAGGCCAACCAATTAATACTGGTTACTTGGCCTGTATTCTATTAACGAGTGCGAATAAATCAATTGCATTTGAGAAATCAGCAGATACTTTATTAAATATTACTGGAAATATTTGTCATAACCTTACTCTTGCAGGAGCCACTTTCGAGGGTGTTTCCGTCCAAAATAATGTCAATAACATCACCTGTTCAATTAGAAATAATAATTTTCAAAATGTTATAACCACTTTAGATATTAGTTCCACTGTTTTTTTTAATTGTATTGATATAATAACGACTAACTCGTCTCTACTCTTCATAAGGAATAACGACATCTCGGAAATTGAGGCTACCAATTCGTCATCAGTGAATTCTAGATTGCAAGTTTCTTTTATCAAGCTAACAACGGCTTCGTCAACTATTCAACTATTAGAGAACCATCTAGATTCCGTTTATCTTTCATGTATTGCTCCAACTGGTATGATTGTAAAAGGCATTGAGGTGGTTTATAATGGTACTATAGATTTAAATATTGCTAAAAATAGGATAACAGATGTAAGCAGAGTTGGAGCTGATTCATTTGGGGATCTATATGGATTTTACGTTTCAGCGGTTCAACCCGCTTCCTCCCCCTCCAAAATTGAGCTTGTCAATAATGTGGTCCATTTAGGTCAGAACAGTAGGCTCTTTAGTGGGGTTCAGAAAGGGATAGTTCTTTTAGTCTCAGCCTCTGATGGTGTTAATGTTTTGCATAACTCGGTTGCGCTTGAAGGTGTATTTAGTGGAATAACCTATTCGGATGCTGTCTTGAGTTCTAAGACTATTTCTGCACTTCAAGTCAGAAACAATCTATTTATTAACAATGGATTACCAGCTAATGGAGCTGCTGTAATTATTGATTTATTGGATTCTTATCCAGCGGGAATGTCGCTTCATTGGTCAGATTGTAATAATTTTTGGAGTACTGGTACTCCTCTCTTTAAGGTTGGTACTAATCAGTATAGTGGCTTTTTAAGTTGGATAAATTCAAGTTTGGAACCAGATAAACATTCTTTTAATGTGGATATTAACTTTCTAGATAGGAAATCCCTAATTCCTGATAGTGCCTATTTTTTGCCTTGTGAGCCATTAGGACAAGTTACAACAGACTTCAATTCAAATATCCGTGGTTTAGCCCCTTTTAAGTCAGATATTGGTGCATTTGAAAAAAAAGGTAAACAGATAATTCGTTGGTTGGGAAAATCTAATGCATGGAATGATGAAAGGAATTGGGATATTGGTTTTATCCCAACGAATAATAGTAAGATTCAAATTCCTCCTTGGGCAATAAATTTCCCTGATCTACCCTCTGGGGACATAGTCGAAATTAAAACATTGGTGAATTATCAAGGGGTACCTTTAGATATTCATCCTTCTTCAGGACTAACGATACTTGGGACTACCTGTCCAGATACATGTTTAACACAGGTAACACTTCAAGGTACTATTGAGAGCCTGGCAAGTCTTATTTCTAATAGTCGTATAAAGATTGGCTTTAATAAACCCTTAGAAGGCTATGGTTCACTGCCTCCTCTTCAGCAATCTATTCATGGTTGGCATCTCTTTTCTTGTCCATTTAATGGTTATTCCTTTACCTCTTTTCTTGATAATGGCTCGAATGCCGATCTTTATTATTGGAGTGAGATAAACTCTAGCTGGATTAATTACAAGTTGGAGGGAGGGCTCATCAATCCTTTATTCGGAGAGAATTTTAATTCAGGTAAAGGGTATCTGATTGCATCGGAAAATGATAGACCCATTTATGGGATAGGGTTGTCTCCTGTAAGAGCTTTTAGCTATTCGAATCTAACGCTTACGGAGGGCAGTGAGAATTCAGGATGGCATTTGCTAGGAAACCCATTCCCTTCTGGTATTATTTGGGGTACTGAGGACTGGTCACTATCTGGTGTAGATAATATTGCTAAAGTTTGGTCAGAGGAAGATGCATCTTATGTTGATGTTTTACCGAATCAAGGGATTATTCCTTCAGCAAATGGCTTTTTTGTTCATGTTAACAATACGATCAATAGGCTTACTATCCCTCTTTCTGCTAGAATCCATAGCCATGATTTCTATAAAAACCTTCTTGGTAAATACTATATAAAGATTGAGGCTACAGATACCTTATTAAAAGCTAAGCAAAGTTTAAATTTATTCTTTGATGACTCTATTGTCATTTCATCTAATCTGCAATCTTTAGCAATGAATGGATACGCTCCAAGCATGTTTTTTACGGATGAAAGGTTGGAGTTTAGTACAATTACTTCACATAGCTTTGATACCTTGATAAGTTTGGTTTATCATCCTATCAATCAAAACCCTGTACGAATCGCAATCAATTCGAACTTGCCGTCTGATTTGTCTGTAGAATTTATTGACCTTGAAGATGGAAAACATCTCGTATTAGAAGATTCATTAGAGGTTAGTCTAAATCCAGCGGTTGACTTACCTGATTACCGCTTTACTCTTAAGCTATCCACACAAATAGCTACTCCAAAGCCAGATCAGATCGATATTTATTCTGATGGAGATTCGTTTTATATAAAAAACGCTCAAGATGGTATAGTTGAGTTATTTGATTTAGCGGGTAGGCTTATAGTTACGCAGAATACCAACGAAGATCTGTTATGGAAATCCAGACCGACAGGATTAGAAGGATTATACGCAGTCATAGTCAGATCGAACTTTGGCACAACTGGTAAGATCTTAAGGCTAACTACAAAATGAAACCAGGATTGAAGTAGTTTATTATTGCTTTGGCAATACAAAACGGTGGATGAAATCTTGTTGATTGCGTTGTATAGCCATACAAGTTTAATTGATATTTTTAATAGGAACATCAATTGTAAGTGAACACCTAGACCGATTGATTATAAGACTATAATAATGAAGTATCGTTAGGATCTACTATGCTTCTTGGAATTAAAAAAAGGAGGTAATTGCCTTACCTCCTTTTTTCAAAAAATGTTTTATCAGATCTTGTTTACAAAGATTAGTTGAGACTTCTTGGTTTTAAAAAGAAAATCTATAGTTCTGTTGGAAGGAAAAGCCTAGAAGAGTTCATCCTATTTCGTCCAGAGTCTGTCTCCTAGGAGCCAAGCTTCGTCAACGACTTTATTGGACCAAAAGATGGAGTGTTCCTCAAGTAGCTTTTTAGCTTTGTTTACTTGCCCCGATCTAAATAAGACAAGAGCTTTCTTTTCTAATTCAGGTTGGATTGAAAAAAGTTCTTCCTGCATTGGTTTCCAGACTGAATCAACATCTTTTCGCATATCTCCCCAACGTTGGGCAGTTAGCGTACTTAATCGGTTGAATGCCCACCATGCACTCTGTTTTGAAAAGCCAGTTTTTCTACCGTCGGTTTTGTAGGTCAGAGGTAAATCGGATATTGAGCCATATAATGGAACATAAATTGAAGTAGCAACATTGTCTAGTGCGAACCAAACTACGCCGCCAATTTCGTCAGGAAGCCAATCACGACATTGGATAAGAGTTGCATACATAGTATACCAACGAGCTATAGTTCTTTCTCCACGCCAGCCCCAGCCCCCATTGATTCGGAGCATTTTGTTCATATCATATGGCATGTGTGGATTAGCTAATGGTGATATCTTTGATTGTCCCTTATCATCTGTGACTGTAAGATCTTTTGTCATATCAAAAGGAGTTCCTTCGTAATAATCAGAGAAAACCCTTTTTAAATCTGATAAAGAGACATTTTTATCAGGTTTAATGCTAAATGGATAGTTTTCTGAATTAGGGTCTAGTTTTAGAGATGGGGCAAGAAGGTCAAATACCCGCCACTCACGTCTCCTTGAGGCTAAGGATGCTCTACTTTCAGGGGCATATGCATAGCACCAACTGAATTCTTTTTTAGGATCCCACCATCCATTATTTTTAGCCACTTCAAATACATTAGAAGAGGCGTAGAAGTATAATGTATCAGAAGTATTAATCTCTTTAATTGTTGATGCATTTGCATTTACTCCAACGTGATCATCAGGAACTCTTTGAGCCACCCAAATGGCTCCCACTTTCCCTTTTCCAGGGCCTACAATTTCTAAATGCCATACCTCTTTCTTGTCGGCAATAGTGAGACATTCACCAGCATCATTCCAGCCGTATTTTTCTAGTAAATCACCCGACATCCTGATGGCATCCCGGGCTGTAGTACATCTCTCCAGAATAAGAATACAGAGACGTTGACAATCTATAAGGCCAATCTCACTGATTAATTCTTCTCTGCCTCCAAATGTTGATTCTCCAATTCCTAACTGGTGATCGTTTAAGCAAGCATAAGCACTGTTAATATAACCATGTGTATAAGCAACTTGAGGGATAGAACCAATTTTAACATCTTTATATTGAGGCATTGGGATCGTGTCAAAGGCGACCCTTCTATACATGTTAACGGTTTCATTAGTTTTGTGAGTAGATGCCGGGACAATTTGAACATCGCTTCTCGTTCGATGGCTATCGTCAGTATGAGATGTGATTACAGACCCATCAATCGACGCTTTTCTCCCCACAGTTATACTCGTACAACCATCAGGGATTCGATCTTCCCAGTCACTACGATCAACTTGACCAATTGCTGCTATAGAAGTAAATAAGGCAATAGCGGTAACATACTTTTGTAATTTGTTCATCTGTAGATTGAATTATGTGGTAGGATTCTTTAATCTCTGTAAAAAATGGGTACACCATTAATGGAATCTCACTAATGAGATTCTTCTATTTAAAATTTGGTTTAAAGATAAGATGATAAATGAATGTGAAAGGATATCAAGTTAGCTAGAAGCTACTCTCATTAAGGACTTAGAAGTCAAAGGTGGATTCTAATAAATGGTGGAGATTAATCTATCTAATTTTAATCCGTCTGCCAACGCGAAGTACTGATGTGCTTTTGAGATTGTTTAGACGTTGGAGTTGATTAATACTCACTCCATACTTTTTGGCAATTTTCCCGAGACTATCCCCTTTTCTAATTATATGATACTTTTCTCCATCTTTACCAGTTGACGAGACATTTTTTGATTTGCCAAAAAGTTCACGACTAACCCAGAGTTGGGGCATTTTTAAACAGGCAGAATCAAAGTCGATTATTTTGGTTGGGTCAAAAGGTTTATCCTGAAAGCGAATCTCGAAGTGAAGATGTGGGCCGCGGGCTCTTCCCGTTGATCCACCTAGACCGATCAATTCACCTGCTTTAACTGGCTGGTAGGCTTTAACCTTGATCTGGCTTAAGTGAGCGTAGTAGGTTTCTAAACCATTGAAATGCCTGATTACTACTATATTTCCAAATCCTCGACCGTAACTAGCAAACCGTACTACACCATCAAAAGCGGAATGTACTTCATCTCCTTTGTTAAGTTTAATATCAAGCCCTTTGTGCATTCTTCTTCCTCGTGGACCAAATGGGCTGATAATTTTCCCAGGATTGGGCATTGCAAAAAAGCGGGTGGAATCAATTAGTGGAAGTAATATGGAGTCTCCGCTAAATGCGGGTTGTGTTAGATAACCAAAGATATGTCCAGTAGCGAAGTTGTTATTTACAAGAGAGTCAATTGTTTCTGAGTCCCAATCCTCATCTGTTGGCTGTTGAGTAGTATCAGGAGGGTGAATTAGAGCCATTAAAGCCAATCGGTTTAGTGAATCTTCTTGCCTTGTTGGGACGACTTTTGCTTTCTGTTTAGATTTTCTTTTAGGCTTTTTCCTTCCACGAGCATCCACCTGAGTGACAGAAAATATCAACAGTAAAATTAGTAGAAATCTCCCAAAAGATATTATAATACGTTGTGTTTTAATCATTAAAGGCAAAACCTGTTACATTTTATTAGCACTGCTTTCTCAACAGAATTATAAGTGGTAAGTAGCAAATGTACAAAATCATTCTAAAAATACCCTTCTTGAAATGCAATGGACTGATTTGAGCGGACGAAAGGATCATAGTATATGGCAAGTAAAAGGGGATATCGATTTTACGATACCCCCCCCCCCTTGAAATTAAATTCCTGAAACACTAGGATCCATAAAACGACAGTATGATTAGTCTTGCACAATCATCACTTTGGCAACGGAGAGTCCTGTTTTACTGTTAATTAAATAGTAGATCCCGGTGGGTAAACCTGATACATCAAGTTGTTTCTTAGTCATTCCATCAGAAAGTTTATAAACTTTGACTATTTGACCTGCTGAGTTTGTCAGTTGACATGTAAAACCTTCGTTAATTGGATATCTGGAAGTGATAGTAACCTGGTTAGAACATGGTTGTGGGAAAACAGAGAAATCCTCACGGAATAAAGAGTTAACTCCGACTCCTTCTCTGAAAATTAGTTTAGCGGTATCTGAACATGAATCACCAGCAAAATCTCTAGCTGTAATTACTAATGATAGTGTTATAGAATCTGATGCATTGCCTTTTAGAGCAGCTGAATTCGAATCATAGATAATCCAATCGGGTAGAGAATCCCCGTTACTTTGTTTTATTTCAAAGTGAAGAAGGTCATTGCTATTGCCATCAGAGAAATGGCGGCTAATATAATTTAATTCGAATATTTTATTAGTTGCAACCAGAGTATCCGGTATCGACGAAATCAATCTAGGAGAAAGGTTTCTGGCATAAGTAGTATCATTATCTATTACAAATGATGAGATAAGGTTATTACCATCTGTTCTGCAAATGAAGAGGGGTTTTTCTTGTCCTGACCTATAAAATTTATAAATAACTTTTGATCGAGTCATTCCCTGTTGCAGTCCTAAGATAGCAAGTAGGTCTTCACTGATCGGCGAATCATCTACAAGAAAGCTATCTGTTTCAGTAATAGTTTCTTTTAAAAGCATTCCGCTTATAGGTGCACTGGGGGAATCATTCAAAGTGTAGGAGGTTGTCCCCCATCCTGCAACAGTGGTTTTGCTATTTCTGTTTTGAATGTAATTTCCATGAGAATTATCATATCCTGCTCCTAGGATTGTAAGTCTGAAGTCTGAGTTCATTCTTGCATTAGATTGCCAGGTAGATTGAGGAGTGATTGGGAATTGAAGAATAGTTGGAGGTTGGGCAAAAGTGTGTTCTTTTTTAGGGAAAATGATTTTGTCATGAATCCCCATTGTAATACTAGCGAGCGAAATGGAGTCAGGTTGGGTTTCATAACCAATCCATAAAATTTCATTATTAGAAACGCTCTCGTAATTATTATTAGAAATACTGAAAATACCTGTACTTGCGTTTTCAGAGTAGAATCTGGTAGAGTTAGGTAAAAGAGTTCCATCAGAAGGTTTATATGTTAAGGTGGAGATTGCAGTGCTAGCCTGAATATTTAGATAGTCTTGATGGACAGCCCCTCCCTCGTTAGGGGCGATAGCTACTGATGAGGGTACAATAAACCATGTCATGGTATCGCTGTTCTTTGGGTTAAGGTCATTGAAAGAGAGTGAGACCTGTGCTACTAAAGAACAAGCAAATACTAGATTTAAAATGAGAAAGATGGAGGTTTTTTTCATAATGTTATTCTTATAAACATTAACAAAGTTAAAAAAGAGCGAGCCTATAGCGTTCAAATATTTATTGTTAAATCATAAAAAGTGATAAATTTGGACAAGAAAAACAATTTAAACCAATCCATAGGCAACCTTTCGCAATGCTGGTGTTTATCTTAATACAGATCTGATGGCGACGGACGAAGGACTGATTCGCAATTGCCTGAAAGGCAAGCCTGAAGCATTGGGAAAGTTGTACGATCAATACTCCCCTGTGTTATTTAGTCTATGCTTGCGATACGTTCCACAGCGTGCTGAGGCTGAAGATCTACTGCAGGAAGCTTTTATTCGAATTTTTGAGAACCTGAAGAAGTTTAACCCTCGCGATGGTGGCTCATTTGAAGGATGGATGAAGCGGATCGCTGTAAATCACGCTCTTAATCATATTAGAACAAGGAACCGGCATAGAATTTTTGTCGAATCAGACCAGCAAAACAACCTGCCTGAAGTTGTTGAAGAGGAATATAATCCTGACGATTTTCTAGCCAATCTTACCTCTGAGACAATTCATCGATTAATAAGTGAATTGCCAGAAGGGTATAGAACAGTTTTTAACCTCTATGTGATTGAAGAGTTTACTCATAGAGAGATAGCCGAGCTTATGGGATGCTCTGAGAATACATCGAAGACGCAACTACTTAAGGCTCGAAATCTCTTGAAGAAAAAGATTTCAGAACTGCAGCTAAATTCAAGATATGAAAGGTAATAACACGAACAATTTTGATCAGCTGATAAGAGCTAAGCTTGAGGGGCATACTGTGGTTCCACCACCTGCTCTTCGTGCTTCGTTTATCAATAATGCTCGTCAAACTAAAGAATGGTATCGAAAACCAATCTATTGGTCTATGGCAGCATTGTTCTTAGTGTTCTCGGTTTCCGCTTATCTGCTAATTGACCTTTCGCCGTCTATTGCTCCAGAAAAAAATAAAACTATTGAGAATAAACCCTCTGATAATCTCGCTTCTAAACAATCCCTTACTAAAGAAATAACTTCTCAAAGGAATGATTCTTCAATCGAATCTAAGGAAGAAGAGAATCATTCAGATATTGTGAATAATTTGGCTAGTAGCTCTAATAGAACCCCCCAGGGTCAGGTTATAGGAACTGAAGGAACTAATGACTATTCAAAAAGCAAGGATAGAGTAAACGAGGTATTGGAGTCAGAAGAGCAAGCATCAGCAACTCTTCAAGAGAAAAGCGAAAATGCTGTTGCTCAGGAGGATTTAGCAAATCAGAAAATGAATAGTTTTGAGGATTTTGGTTTGATTTCATCTCTTAATAGGAGAAATCAACCTTTGCCTCTTTCATATAGCTCAAGTTTGGAATATCGTAAAGTTAAACAAGCGAATATATCTCGGTTTAAGGAAGAAGAGACTCCAAAAGGCTTTACATTCCCTAGAAATAAATACTATGTTGGTGTAAATTACTCTCCTGAATGGATGTTTAACACCGTAGGTGATGATAAAAAATTAGTGCATAATGCTGGCTTGGAGTTTCATTATACTTGGAATGATTTTATCATAAGAACAGGTGTTGGGATCTCAATAGCAAGTGGAACAAGCGAAATTGCGGTTGATTATAGAGAATACCTTGGTCATTATACTAAGCTTGACTCGACATCATATGTTTGGAATTCTACCCAAGAGAAGGTTGAAGCCGTTTACCATGTTTCAGATTTTAAGGTATTCGATACAACACTCCTTTATGCGAAACAGATAATCGAAAAAGAATATACCTACCTGAGAATTCCATTAATTTTCGGGTATGACTTTTATAAGAGGTCTAGGATCCTAATAGGTGTAAGAACAGGGCCGATACTTTCGGTATTGTTAAAAACAACCGAGAAAGGTAATTATGATCCGGGCAATAATAAGGTTATATCTATAAATAATTTGTCACCTGATCGTGTAAATACGAACTGGCAATTCACAGGAGGGCTTGTGTTTGGCTACCATTTGAACAAGTCGTTAAGACTGGAAGCCGAACCTAGCATAAAATATTATTTTAATTCTGTCTACGAGAAAAATGCAACTATCCGTAAACCGTGGTCTCTAGAAACCCGAGTGGCTTTGGTTTATGGCTTTTGATTATTACAATGATGAAGAAGCTATTATTTATATTCCTACTCACACTTTTACTGGTTGTAAAAGGAGCTTATTCTATGGCTCCATTTATGGTTAGTGTTGAGGGTTCAGTCATCAATAAATCAACTAGTATGCCAATGGGAGGCTGTTTAGTTGAGATGAAAGCGATAAGTTTTTCTGGATACTCCATTTATGAATCTAAGTTGTTAAGTGATCGGTTAGGACACTTTTCATTTAAGTTTCAATCGCAAAGTGGCGGTTTCATTAAGCTTAGAATCTCAGGCCAAAACTTTCCAACTAAGGATACTTTAATTATTTTTTCACCCTATTCAAACGTCTTGAAGACTACCATTCAGGTGAATGGAGTTCAATCAATTAGTGAAGCTAAATATAGTTATCAGCAAATAGAAAATAGTTCAATAATTCAGTTTCAGAATAGTTCTATAGGGGTATATACCACCTGTCTATGGGATTTTGGAGATGGAAAAACCTCTACAGACATCTCTCCAAGTCATGGATATCCTGCAGGAACTTATATTGTTAGTTTGACGGTATTTGGACCGGATAGTTTTCAAGATAAGTTTATCGATACTATTACAGTAGCTGAGGTGTCATGTGAATCTGAGTTTACCTGGACCCCAATAGGGCCAAGAAAAGTGCATTTTGATGCAAGTACAACCACATTGAATCCTGTGACTTTTTATTGGTTGTTTGGTGATGGAAGTGAGGGTTATGGTCAGCAGATAGATCATGTATATACTTATGCTGGTGCTTATACCATCACATTAGTTACAACAGATGATTACGGTTGCTTAAATGAACACCAAGGAGTAATAATTATTGATGAAGTCCCTTCTTGCCTTGCAAGTTTTACCTACACTCCTGATCCGGGATCCCCTTATTTAATTCATTTCACCAGCGTTTCTACCGGGAATAATTTGATTTATAGGTGGGACTTTGGCGATATGTCATATTCAACTGTTCAGAACCCATCTCATGCTTATAATCAATCAGGCGAATATCCTGTTACTTTATACATCACTGATTCTGTTACTCAATGTTTTGATTCAATTTCTGAAGTAATAGGTGTAGGTCCTGGATACTATTTTAATATCTCTGGCCAAATATTAGAAGGCTTTTTCCCAACTGATTCTATTCTTGTTGAAGCCTTTATCGAAAATGCAAATCAAACTATTAATAGAAAGAATAGTATGGTTTCTGGCCCCTATGGCATTTATAACTTCTATGCCTTACCTAAAGGTAATTATATAATCAAAGCTACACCACTCGCTTCGTCGTCTTCTTTTAGTAACTATGTAACCACCTATTATGGCAATACGGTTAACTGGAATGAATCGGCTCGTATTAATCTTAATCAGAATATGAATAGTATGGATATTTCTCTTAGAGAGAATCCAAATATCAATGGTGGGGCTGGTCAGATTAAAGGTGAGATTTGGATACAAACTGACGAGTTTCTTTTAAAGGGTAAACCAGCTAGTGATATTCAGATGCTATTGTTTGATCAAAGCAATCACTTAGTAAATGGATGTTTTAGCGATGATAACGGCTCGTTTATGTTTTACGAGATTCCGATGGGAACATATAAGCTTAGACCCGAGGTTACTGGTGTAACAGCCGATAATTTTGATATTACTATTTCACCGGAGAACCCAAATCTAGATGAACTGGTGGTAGTTATACATAATAACACAGTTGCTTACGGTATAGAAGGCCATAGCCTCCCTACACTTGATGATATTGGTAGTGTCTGGCCTGTCCCTGCTTCACAAAAGGTAAATATTCAATTACTTTCTAGTAGTGCTGAACAATACAACGTTACCCTCTTTTCAACCAGCGGTCAGGTTATATCAAGATATACCTTCAACAGTTCTGGCTCTGAAGGCCAAATAACCATCCCCCTTGATAACATTAATTCCGGGCTCTATATAATTAGAGTTGAAGCCGAAGGGTTTCTCCCGGTTACAAGAAAGTGTATAGTTCAATAGTAAAAAAGACTGCTTTCAAAAGAAGCAGTCTTTTTTTTATTACATCCGTTGTTATCTAAGATGAAGATATTTGGGTTTTCTGATTAATCAACTGGGATCTCTTTCCGGATAGTTATTCGTAATCAGTGGTTCGTATCGTTAGGATTACGAATTTATCTCTTTTTTTACTTGTTTGAATCCTTTAAATGTGAGTTCATTGATATCTAAAAGTGGGGAGAAAGAAATTTTAAAGAAATATTGAAAAACTAGGCAACCTTTTTTGATACTGGTGTTTTGTTAGTATAAAAGGGACCCGGCAAGCTCCCTACCTGTCAAAAAAGTGATAATAAAGATGAGCCAACAGAGAAATTACATAGATCCAAGAAATACTCTTAAGACTATCGAAAGAGAGATTAAGAGAAGTTGTGAGGATAATGTAGACTGTCTTGGGACTCAATTGAGTAGTACATATCCGAAAAATCCGGAAAAGTCGACTTCGTTTTTTATGAAAGTCACATTTTTAAGAACCTGTTGTCTTGGGAAAATGGCAAGAAGATTTCTTGCTTTAAGGAGAACTGGTATGGCGTATGCTAGAAGGCTACGCTATACCAGCGCTACCTTGGTTTATAAAATGATTTTGGAGAATACTTTTATTGTTTACAAAATAAGTCGAGTACCGGCCTATGTATTGTCTAACCAGCCGGCATATCGTACTCCAATACCTATAAGTTTGTCTATGAATTTTACCTTAGGGAAAAGAAGGTAAATGTTACTATCGACTCGTGAGCTGTAAAAATATTAGTGATTCACGGTTTTCAACCCGATTAGCGAGGGTACAGCCACGAGTCGATTTTTGAAATGAGAATTAACACCCCTGAAGTCACCCGGGAGGAGAGCAAAGGGAAATTTTAATAATTCTGCTGTGTATTTTGGTTAACATCGCTGAAGAAGGCCGGTTTATAGCCGGCCTTCCTTATTATATATTAATCAACTTTGTCGACAACTTGCTATGGATTAGTCATCACTAATGATTTTTTTTGACAGTTTTTCTTCTGATTTATTATTTGCCATAAAGTCATTAATGGTTATAAGTTATATCTATTGTCTATGGCATTGTTTATTCGATGTGAGATTTAAGTTCTCTACTTCTTAATGATAGCTTTTTGCCAAAGGATAGGTATATCTTAAAGCAGTTAGATTGTATAACGAGCAGATGGGATCTTATCGTCTGAAGCCTATGCTTCCTGATGACTTTCCATTTTGCTGTGTGGTAGATGGTGGAATGATCCGATTTGTGTCTTCAAGGGTGATAGAGATTAAATCATCATCAGAAATGCTTTCCATTTTTGAAATCCGATCACTTTGAACCTGTGTGAGTTTTTCAAAGAGATTACGAACCATTCGAGCATTGCCAAAAGTCTTGTCCCTTTGTTCCCAGACATCAACAAGATGTTGTCTGACTGCATCCAAAGCTTCTTGTTCACATGTATAACGCTGTTTTTTGACAAGATTTTCGAATATTTGATATAATTCCTCAGGTGAGTAATCATTGAAGAAGAAATAGCGGTTAAAACGGCTTCTGAGACCACTATTTGAATCGATCATCATTTGCATATCTTCTGTGTAGCCGGCTAGAACTACAGCTAGTTTATCGCGATCATCTTCCATTCTCTTAAGCATCGTGTCAATGGCTTCCTGTCCGAAGTCACTGCCATTTCCATTTTGTTTTAGTGCGTAGGCTTCGTCAATAAAAAGTACGCCATGCAATGCTCCATCAATGACCCGGTTAGTTTTAGGGGCAGTATGGCCTACATATTCACCAACTAAATCGGCTCTGCTTACTTCTACAACTTGGCCTACTTTGAGTAATCCTAATACTTTAAATATTCTCCCAAGAAGTCTTGCTACTGTTGTTTTTCCCGTACCAGGAGGGCCATAGAAGACTGTATGCAATGCGGGTTTCTGGGTGGTTAGCCCTTTCTCGAATCTAATTTTTTCAACTTTAATGTAGTTAAGCAACATAAGAACATCTTGCTTAACATTCTGAAGCCCGACCATATTATTGAGATCCTCAAGGACTTTTTCAAGAGTATCATTGAGATCATCATCAAATTCGTCTGAAAGAGCCATTCGGGTATCTTCTACTGTGATAGTGACTAGATCAGAGTCGGTTACCTCTTGTTGTTCAGCCAGTCTGGTTGACTGCATACGCACAATCTCCTCCCAAATATTTCGGACTTTCCGAGCATTACCAAAAGTTTTGGTTCTACTTTCATAAATATGGGTGAAGTAGCGATTTAGGTATTCATTTGCATCAGATTTAATATTATAACCTGAGCTAGCAGCAATCTTAGTAAAGATTTCCAGAAGTTCTTCCGGTTTATAATCTACAAATTTGAAAGAACGGGTAAATCGACTTGTTAGTCCGGGATTGGAAGCGATAAACTGCCCCATTTCATCGGTATAGCCAGCCACTACGACAACTAATCTGTCTCTATCATCTTCCATCCTTTTTAGGATAGTATCAATGGCCTCTTTCCCGAAGTCTCTTCCACCATCTGGAGGATTTAGAGCATAGGCTTCATCTATAAATAGAATACCATCGAGGGCTGAATCAATTACTTTATTAGTCTTAATCGCAGTTTGACCAATATATTCAGCTACTAAGCCGCTTCTGTCAACTTCAACAACATGCCCTTTCTGAAGTAGGCCTAAAGATCGGTAGATTTTACCAAGAAGTCTAGCCACAGTTGTCTTTCCTGTACCCGGAGGTCCACTGAATACGGCATGTAAAGACATAGAAGTTCCAGATATTCCACGCTCCTTTCGCATCTTTTCAATGCGGAGATATTTCATCAAAGAGTCAATATCCTGTTTGATCTCCTTAAGACCTGTTAACCCTTCAAGCTCTTTTTGAATCTCCTCTATTGAGACAATTGCGGGCACTTCAATTCTAATATTGCCGGGAGCTGAATCTTCATCATCTCCTCCTTCTACCAGTCGTTTAATCTCTTCATACTTTTCTTTGTAAGAGTCACTATCCGGGCTTATAACTGTTGCTTTTTTATACCATTTTAAGGCGGTTTTAAGATCTTTACCTTGTTCAAAGTATTCTCCAAGACCATAACATCCAGATGCGTGATCGACCTTTTCGAGCGAGCGAGGTGGAACTTCTTTTACTAGTTTGCCTATTGCTTCAATATTATCAAAATAGCTATACATTGAGATTAGGTTACCAATAAGTAGAGGAGGTTTCTTAGTCAGTTGGTAGGCCTTTTCATAGTATTTAACTGCGCCCTCATAATCATCAAGCCATGAGCTACATACCCCGGCATAATTTAAGGCTCCAATGAAGTCAGGCTCAAGTTTCAGTACCTTCTGGAAACATGCTAGTGCCTCTTTATAGTTATCCTTATCCATGAGGCTATATCCTTTCTCATAGATTGGCAGGACATCGGCATCAACATTGTCAGTATCGAACAGTTCAGCGTTTAATTCCAGAGATTCATTTGTTTCTTCATCAATTTCAACAAGTTCATCCTCGTTTCCACCTTTTTGACCACCATCTTCCGTTGACTCATCTGAGGAATCGTTGTCTTCAAGTACGGATAATACGGCAACCCAGATGCCATTCGAATAACTGATATTGGTAATTTCGAACCCATCTTTCATCTTTGTGCGAATATCCTGTTCAGGAAACTGGTTATTCCTAAAATAGAACTGGTTTTCAAAGCCACTATCTTTAGTCATTACTAAAACCCATTTCCCCTTTCCATAAACGCAGAACGAGACATAGTAATCCTTATCCCAGCCCTTTTTGATCTCATCAGTAGGGAATTCGCTTGTGATCTGAAAGTATTGATCACCCCACCCGGTATCCTTGCTCATAACCACACCCCATCGATCAACTCCAAAGTCAAGAGATGTGATTCTATAACCTTCCTTTAGGTATTTATTAATGTCTGACTCAGGTAATTTGGCATTGGTAAACCATTTCTGATCACTATAACCTGCCTCTCCTGACATAAACAGAACCCATCTGTCATAACAGTAGGTCAAGGTTGTTATGTCATACGACATTCCCCAACCTTCCGATATCTCTTTTGTTGGAAACTCGCCATTTGTCCACCAGGTCTGTCCATTAAGACTGCTTTCCGGATCAGTCAGTAATACCCAAAGACCATCACCGAAGGTTAGTCCAGTAACATATTCGTCTTTATCCCAGGCTTTACTAATCTCATCTTGCGGAAACTTCTTAAGTAATAGTAAGTTCTTTCCTGCCATTATTATTGATTCTTAGTTAATGATTAACCACAATTAGGACAATGTGAACCATAGAATATTGTTCCACATCTGGTACATCTATATTTACCGCTACTACCCATACTCCCCAATACAGATAATCCGAACATTACTGCCAGAATGATGATCACAGCAATAAATAGATAGAATGTTACCAGAAGGGCAATTAGGTTTAAAATGGTCAGATATAGTACTCTTATGGTACCGCCAATAGGGCCACCAATTACATAGCTTTCAAGGACGAGGGTGATATAAGCAAGCATTGTCAGTAAAGTCAATGCCCAAAGTACCCAGTGAATTGGTTGTGTATATTCTCTTGGGATTATTCTAAATCCGCCATTAAAGAACCATTCCATTTCATGACCATCCCAGATTGCCCCACCAAAAAGCATAATAGCTAGGATAATCCCAATGAATAAGACCCATTTTCTGCCTCTGTTTAGTGGAAAGATTTTTTCGAGGATGTTTGGTTTATGTTCTACTATTACAGAGTTCTTTCCACCACTTGCCATGACCTCTTTTTGTTTTTTAAAGCTCATAAAGAAACTATCGATATGATAGAAAAACTTTGAAGCGAAAAATAGAAGTAATGCCAGAAATATGATTATAATCCATGACCGAAGTGATGTAAAATTGAATAGATCACTAAGATGAATCTTTAGCCACACAAAAAAGCCGCTTTCACCAGGTGCATATGTGCCATCGGTAATGGTTTTACATCTGACCATGCCCATTTTCCCATCTTTCCCATATTTTACCTTAGCATATTTTTCATCTCTTGATAAGATTTGGAAGGTATCGCCTTTCGTGATGTAGTCAATAGTTTTCTCCATCTTGACCGTATCATAAACCCTTATCTCATCGGTTAGTGATATTCTGGTTTTAAGACTATCTAATTCTGCTCTTTCTCTTGCCTCTCTTTCGGCTCTGTAATCATGTTTTTGTTCAATTAAGTAGTTATCTGCACCTTCCGTTATTGCAATACTGCCTAATGCCTCTATCTCTTTTAGCGATAAGACCCTGTTGTAAATTTCAATTTTATCTAGTATACCTTCAAACCCTCCAATTTTTAACTTTCCCACACATCTTTCAGGAGAGTAGGATTGAGCAAATACCCTATTATTAACAATAAGTCTAGCTGATTGGTTTTTCCCATCATAAACCAAAACCAGAAAGGTCCACTCATCTGTTGTAGGAGCTCCATATAAATACTCATTATCACCAACAATCATGGACCATACTGCCTTACCATCTTCACGTTGTACAGACAATCCTCTCGCTGGATCCTGTGAGTCTATCTGAAAAACTGGTTGAGTTAGATTTGGCGAAATCAACTTAATCCATGCTGTTAATGTCATTACCGGTAAGGTATCTGTACCGATAGAGAATGGTAAGAGAATTGATCCAGTCAGTTTTTTATCTGAGGCAATAAACATTATTCCCCCTCCTTCTTTCCCCTCTTTACCAACGGCTGGTTTGGTATTTGAAAGAGTAGCTTTTTGTTTTGCCCCCACCATTACTGGGGATTTTCCAGCATCATAACTGTAAACTGGTGCTTGTCCTTTTAGGAGGAATGATGCGCCAGTTAATAAAAGAATTAGACAAATCTTGAGAGAATCTGCGATGATTGATTTTGTTGGATTCATTTCTCTTCTCTTTAAGGTTAAAAAAAATTCCGGGAGAAGAAATCTCCCGGAATAGATAATAAATTAACCGCGGTGTATAATAGCTTCGTTTAAGGCATTGACTACACGTCCGATAAATTCGGAGTCACGATCAGATAATGCATCTTCACTTCCTGAAGCACTACTTAAAACTACCTGATAAATGTTTTTCTGTGATATCCACCAAGCTACTGCTAAAGCTATTAGGATAACACCAATATACCAGGCAAAATAAAGGGAAATAAGACCTATCCCAGCTACTACTAATGGCCCTTTTCTCTTCGGAGGAATAACATAAGAACTTACCGAGGTAATACCTGCTAGTGTGTGAGTCTTCGCAAAAGTTACAAATCTTGCATTAGTTACTTTGACGCCTTTTTCGTCTAAGAAAATTTTCTCTTCAGCCATAATTCTGTCTTTTTAGTAATGATTGGTTAATACGATTAGATTTTATGCAGACTCTTCATATCGAATGAGAGTCGATGCAAATATAGTTTACAGATTATGCTGAAAAAGATCTAGCATGTTTAGATTTATAAATCAGAACAAAGCCAAATGCTTTTATAGATATTGGTTTTGTGTTTTTTTTGATTCTTGCTAGTCACTATATTTCAGTCTTTCAATACAATGGCAAAGGTCTTAATGATTTATAAGCGAAAGATGATGTTTTTATATGTGTATACCGAATTATGAAAAAGGGGATGCCATCCATGGGATCTCCTTTTCTCTTATGTCCCTCTTATGTTCTCAACATCTCCTCAATATCCTCTCAACATCTCCTCAATATCCCCTCAATATCCCCTACCTATATAGTTCCTATCTTACACGAGTTTATAGGGAGAGGATAGG
>JAJTBW010000217.1 GCA_021286705.1 Sphingobacteriia bacterium | reverse complement strand
TGCTGAGACGTTGAAACTACCATTATCAGATATTGCTCTTAAAATGCAAATTGCCCGAAAACAAGGAGAGAGCATTTATCCTTTAAATGTTGGATTATTACTTTTCTGCAAAGAACCTCATCGATTTTTTGAAGGATGCAAAACGAATTTGGTAGAGTTTGAGGATGAATCAGGAACAAAATACTCTGAAAAAACTTTTTTAGGGCCTATTCATATTCAGATTAGAGAGATTATGAGCTATTTGGATAATAATATCATCAAGCAATACACAAATAAATCTTCGACCAAATCAGAAGTTGACAAATTCTTCAACTATCCTTATCAAGCATTAGAGGAAATCGTAGTGAATTCACTCTACCATCGCAGTTACGAAAATCCAACTCCAAATGAAATAAGGATATATAAATCATTTAAGAAAGGAGTTATTAATGCCGCAGAAATTGAAGATTCAAGACGAATCGAGGTGTTAAGTTATCCAGGCCCGTTACCTCCAATTGATGAAAAGGCATTAATGCTACTGAAAGTCACAGCCCGAAATTATAGAAATATCAAACTTGGCGACTGGCTTAAAAATTTACGTCTTGCAGAAAAATATGCAACAGGCATTCCAACTATTGTTGATTCATTACTTATTAATGGCTCTCCTGCTCCAATACTATCCACTGATGAAGCACGGTCTTTTTTCCTCGCCATCATTAGGATAAATGAAAATACGCCTATAGAGGTTGATGAGAATATAACAGAGATAGAGCGTATTCCTCTATCTGACAATCAGCAAAAAATACTTGAAAAGCTATTGGAAGAACCGTCTCTCGAAGGTGAAATCTTGCAAGACTTAACAGCAGAAGCAAAAACAGATATTGATTTTCTTCTTGACAAAAAATTAATCTCTTCAAGGAAGATGGGAGATGCTAATCTTTATCACATAACATCGTCGGGTATTGAAATTTTAAAGCAATCATTTTGAGAAATTTAGCATGAATGAAAATCATAGATTATATGATTGGATTAGTCTAGAGGAAGAAAACTCTGAAGTAATCTCCTCTTTGATACAGAGATGGGAGAACATGCTGAATTCTAATTTAAAAGAACAGGAATACCATCAGTTTATTAATGATCATGCAGGATTCTTTTTTGGTAATCATGATTGTTATCTGACTATTTCGAAGTTAAAGTTGGGAAGTGATTACGAAACAGATTTTGTAAACGTAATAGACCAACGAAGTAATGGTATTATATATGAATTTATTGAAATTGAAAAGCCCGGCAGTAGTCTATTTGCTAGTAATGGGGTGCCGGCTAAAGATTTAAATAATGCAGTACAACAAATTAGAGATTGGAAAAGATTCTTAATTGAAAATAAAGCATGGTTTAGAAAGTATCTTCCCTCACAAACAACGCGAATAATCAATAATGCAGGTGCAACCTTTACGATTATTATTGGACGACGTACAAATAGCTTGTTTGAGATAGAAAAACGAAATCAAATAGCTGATGAACTAAGAATAAATATCCGCTCATTTGATTACTTAACAGACTTGTTAAAGCGCAGAAAATTCTTTAACATAGCATGTCTGGATACAGACAAAGAATTATGGATTGAGAACCAAATAGAAAATCCATTTTATAAAGCAATAAATGATTCGCAATGGAGAAATTTCTGTTCGAAGAAGTTCAATTGGACTCATTTTTATAAAAATAATTGTGAGGAAATCATTCAACTCAGAGAATACAATGATCTTATAGAACAACTCAAAGATACGATTTGAATTATGCCCATGATCTCCAGAATACCAGCTTCCAAGTTTCAATTTCAACCATTTAAAGATCAAGATATCATCAACGCTTATAATTGGTTTAAAACTTTTATTAGTGAAAAAGATTGGCAAAATCGAAAAGCAAAAATCGAAAAAGATATTAGCGTCATTTTCAATAATCGTCCTCAATTTCATGATATAAGTAAAGGAACTTTGATTTCCATACAGACAGATCGGATTGGTTGGTATCTGTATCTTATTTACACTTTGATCTATGAGCCTTATAGGTATGACCATCATCAAGGTGCACGTATTATGCCTATTTTTAAGCGTATTGGGATAAATTTGGAGTTAGTCAGAAGTATTGAAGGAATAGATAAGAAGGTCAAGGATTTGTTAAGAAAAAGACCTTCCGAGGCTGACGCAATCTTATTTGAGATATTAACAGCACTTTTATGGGTAAGAAATGGTTGGGAGGTTAAAATAATTGAAGAAGAAAAAACTGGAGTAAAAAGCCCTGATTTTCAAGTGACTAAAAATGGCACAAGCTGGCAAATTGAATGTAAAAGGCAGTCTAAAACTGGGGAGTATGCTTATAAAGAAACTACGAAAAGACAAATAATGATATCGCATATAGGCGAATTGTTAATTCAACACAATGTTTTACTTAATATAAAGTTTCATATAGAATTGGTATCTCTACCCGATACATATTTGAGAGATATATTAACTGACATAATACAAAAAACAAAAAAGGCTGGAACAATAATTTCAAATGCCACGTTAGATGTTGAGTTATCTTTTGTGAATATCAACAGTATCCAAAAGCATTTAAAAACTAATTATGTAAAAAATCATTCTCCTCAATTAATTGAATTAATCGCAAATAAACCAGTTGATAACTCAAGCTTTACTTGTGGCATTAAGGGCAATTATGTTTATGTCGGAGATGGAGAAGCTAATAATCTATTTGTTTCCGAAATATATAATGCTTTTGGCGTTCAATGCTATTGTGATGCAGAGAAAGCTATTAATGCAAAAGCCAGGGATGTAAAAAGTCAAATATACAGTGCAATGAAGCAATTTTATTCTGGCTCTAACGGGATAATTCATATTGGTATGGAAACGTTTGATGGCCCTCACGTAGAAAAGGAAAGAGCGAAAAAAATTATGGGTACATTAGGACAAATTGATGCAATAAATTGTAACCTGCGCTGGATATACTTTCATTTCTTTCAATCCTATTCACGGTCTTATGAAGATTGGATTATTGATGAAACTGTAGATTCTGCATCAGCTTATGTTAATTCAATTCCACCTCTTCAGAATGATTTTCTGATTTTACCAGAAGATTTAGAAACAATAGAAGATGGATCGCATTGGGAGCGACAATTGCCCTAAATTATATTTTCATCAACCCATTTCAGTAAATCATATAAATCGAGTTTAATTCAAGATCATTCATCTTCAAATTTCATGAAAAGAGTTCCAATTGTTTTCCTCGATCAGTAATCTTTCATATCTTTGCAGTCGAAAGTTGTTCTTTGTGTGTATTGTGACAAACAATACAAAAAAACGAGGTTAGCTCGTTTCTAAATCGTTACCTGTTGAAAATTTTGCGCTTGCAACTCGTTTATTTTCAGCCATAAAGACAGAATCCTATTTCTTGCAATATGAGAGGTAAGATTTTTGGTGATCTTGGCCCGGATGGCCACCTCCTTTAAATAGCCGTTGTAATTCTGGTTGCTGATGGTTGGGATTACTTTCCCCTGGGTTTGCCGTTCAGGGCAGTTGCTGTATTTGTCGAGGATGAGTTGGGGGATAGGTAAGACGGGGACCAAAAACTCCACGCTGGTTTTTAATCGTCTGTTCTTGATCCATTTGTTCCCATTCATATCCTTTGTGATATTTTCCACTCTTAAGTCGCAGGCATCAGCGAATGCGATTCCGGTATAGATGCAAAATACAAACATATCTCTGACCCTTTCGAGTTTTGGCTCGTCGATTTCCAGCTGGACCAGCCTGGCAACCTCTTCATGGGTCAACACTTCCCTGTGAACCTGCCGGTAGGTCAGTTTGAACTTGTCGAACGGATTCCTGGTGATGTATCCTTCTGCCAGAGCCAACCGGATTATCTTCCCCAGGTTTTTGATATACTTCATCGTCGAGTTGTGGTTGCACTTCCGAACGGTCTTAAAATAATGCTCAAAATCGCTCAGGAAGGTGTGATCCATTTTGTCGATAGTCATGTCATCCTTTCCATATTTGTGTTTAATGAATCCAGCCACATGCATTTTTGAAGTTTCATGTCGTTTGTGGGTCGCTTCAGCAATATCGATGTTGATGAGTGCTTTCAGTTTGGTGTTATGCATTTCATACATTTGGAGGATGGTCGGCAGAGGAATCTCATCCGCATCCGGCAATCCTTTGTAGCGTGACTTAATAAGGTCATCAGTGATAGCTTTACCTTCAAGGATCAACCGATGCCGGATGTCAGTTAATTTGAAAGTTGTCAGTTCCAAGTACTCATTAATTTGCCTGGCTTCCTTGGTTTGACCCTTGCATTTCTGCAATTTTTCGTGCCAAATTTCATCTGGCACATACTTACCCAGTGCAATTTCTACACGTTCGGAGTTTACCGTAACTCTCATTGAAATAGGCGATTGACTTCCTTTGGATCAATTTAATTATTAGGTGGAGTGAAGGGTCTCAAATCTATTAATTTTGTTTAAAACACAGATTTAATGGAAGCTACCCAGGAACAAATGCTCCTTATGTTAGAGCTGATCTTACCCAAAGAGATTTTGCAACATTTTGCCGTAACCAACCTAGAAGTTTTGCCAAAAGAAGTTCATCTGTATCTGGATGAGTTGAACGAAGTACCTGAGGAGTATAAATCTGAAAAACTTTCGTCCAAGGGATTCCATCCGGAGGCTGTGATCCAGGACTTTCCAATCAGGAACAAGGCTTTGTACCTTCACGTGAGGCGAAGGAAATGGGAGGTTGAATCAAGCGGAAAGGTCGTGAGTAAGACTTGGAATTTAATGGCAGATGGAACGCGGTATTCGAAAGAATTTGCGGCTTTTTTAAAAGGATTGCTTGGATACTTACCCGATAAGTTCTAATTCACTTGAAAAGTTTTTTCACGTCAAAGGAGATCGTCTGGGCCAGCAGTACAAGGATTTTCTGAGTGATTATCACATTTGGGATCAAAAGGATCATGCTGACAAGTGGCTCACTTTTCCGCAAAATATTGGTCCACGACTGAGTATTGATGAGACAAGTCTCTCCAACGGCGAACTTTATACCATACTGACCAACAAAGAGGCTAAAGGGAGGAAAGGAGCCATTGTGGCCATGGTAGAGGGAACTACCTCTGAGAGTATCATCCAAGTGATCAACAAGATCCCTCTGAAAGAAAGAGCCAAGGTCTCGGAGATTACCCTGGATATGGCTGGTTCAATGAATCTTGTGGCCAGGAAGTGCTTTCCCAATGCAGAGCAGGTCATTGACCGGTTTCATGTTCAGAAGCTGGCTTTTGACGCTTTGCAGGAGATCCGCATTGCACATCGGTGGGAAGCGATCGACGAAGAGACCAATGAGATTGAGAACTGTAAAGCCGATAACCGAAGATATGAACCGAAACTTCTCCAAAACGGGGAAACTAAAAAACAACTCCTGTTCAGAAGATGCTATGTACTCTTTAAATCACCAAATAACTGGACTTTATCTCAAAAGAAGAGGGCCAAAATACTCTTTAAACTATATCCGGATATCAAACAGGCTTTTTCCCTGGTACACTCGCTGAGATGCATTTACAATCAAAAACATCCTAAAAATGTGGCTATTGCAAAACTGGCTTTGTGGTTTAACAAGGTGACAGAATCTGAGTTCAAGTCGTTCAATACCATATCGGCCACTATGTATGCGCATTATGACAAGATTCTGAATTACTTCAACAACAGAAGCACCAATGCATCTGCTGAATCTTTCAATGCCAAAATCAAGGCTTTTCGATCAACTCAAAGAGGAGTAAGAGATGTCAATTTCTTCTTGTTCAGG
>JAJTBW010000216.1 GCA_021286705.1 Sphingobacteriia bacterium | reverse complement strand
TTTCTAAATTTGTAATATGACGAAATCTCATTTACACAAAATATTTTACAGACTCTACAATAAATGAATTACGCCCACTTTATGTTTCACTCTTAATAAGTGATTTCTACAATTCTTATGGATGAGATTTATGATCTAGAAATCATGTCACAGAAAACACCTAATCAATAAATTTTTAACAAAAAGATTTTTAATTAGTTCTTATTTAAGGACTTATTGAAAGGTAATTATAAAATGAAGTATATTTTACTTTAACGAATATGTTTCGGGCATAGATGACCGATGGTGTAATATTCAAGTAATGCACGCTCGCGCTCGTCTTGAACAACTAAGCATTTAAATCTGTATCCTTGTCTTAATTTTAAGCGATCACCGTTCAAATAATGTTTTACGAATGAAGAATTTCCGGCAAGATGGTCTTTTAATCTTTGAAGAATTCCATTTTTTGCTCTAGGTGTTCTTCCTACGTGTACGACTTCACAATTGCTATCAAAAATAATATAAACACCTTTCTCGTTAGGTGCATCTATTTTATTGCCTGGTTTTGGAAATAAGTAATATTCTGAATTTATCAATTGTCCAAATAGTTCTTCAACCTTATGTGATGTCATAAATTGTATTTTTTTGCGAGAAGGAGTAAAATTATCGACGACTCAATAGATTAAAATTCGAAACGTTACATATCATCCCAATATTCCTTTCCTTCAGCATTAATAAATCCATATTTCCCATTAAGTAATACTTTAGAAATACCATTAATAAACCCACCAGCATAATCGTATTTTAATTTAATAATTAGAGTGCCGTACTTATTAATAAATCCATGTTTTGAATTTGATTCTATTTCAAACATGTTCTCATTCATATCCCCAATTTTATCATAATCAATAGGTATTATAAGATTTCCTTTATTATTAAAAACCCCCCATTTTTTATTTTTTTCTACATAATAATTATCTCCAAAAGAAGTTATGTGATTATAATCCAACGGAATCACAACTTTTCCCAATTTATCTAAACACCCCCACTTGTTATTCAAAATTACCGGTATTAAACTGGCGGGTACTTCATGAATACCTTGAAAACCAATGTCATCATAAATTATCGGAATAACTAATTTGCCTAAACCATCCATACACCCCCATTTTGTTTTTAATTTAATTATGTATAGATCTTCAAAGCCATAGTTATCATCAGCGTTGTCATAAAAGAAAGGAATAATATCGTTACCAAATTTATCAATAAAACCATATTTGTTATTTCGTTTGGCTTTTACCAAAGTATTTTTTTTAATACTTGGCTCACATCCACAATCAATATCGAAAAAAAGTGAATCATAATCTTGGTAATTCAAAGGTATAACAAGTTTTCCTTCTTTGTTTACAAAACCCATTTTCCCATTAATTACGACTCTGGACAATCCATTTTTGAATTGATAAATCCGGTTGTACATTATAGGCACTCTGATATTACAATCCTTATCAATAATACCGTATTCATTGTTAAGCTTTACTATTGCTAAATCATTACAAAAATTATCGAAATAATCAAAAGAACAAGAGCAAATAGATTGATTGTTGGTAATATTTATAAGTATATCTTTTTTCTCTTCTACAACGATAGCACAACTCTCATCAACTAATCTTATACTGTTATATTTTATTGGAATAATTTCGTTCCCATTAGTACTAATTAAGCCAAACTTATTATTATTACAAACCTTTAAGATTGTGGCGCAGCAAGTTTTGGTAATTTCGTCATACATCGTAGAAACAATCTCAGTCCCGTTTGGGCTATAAAATCCGCACTTAGCTCCCGAATAAGTAATTATTAGATTATTTAGTAATGTTATCTTATCATACATCAAAGGTACTACCGTTTTATTGTTATTGTCTATTACTCCATACTTACCATTTAAACTGATAACTCCAAGATTCTTTTCTAGAATATCGGCGCTATCAAAAACGATTGATGTTAGAACATTTTTTTTATAGTCACAAAACCCCCACTTATTCCCTTTTCTATAAGGAATGAACTCATTATGAGTTGAGCTTTGAGCATAAATATTTTCAAACATTACAATAAACAGCAAAAAGAAAATCATGCCTAGTTTAATTTTTCTGAATCCAGATCGCATTATTTTCGGCATAAAGCTTTTATCCTCCGGTTTCCTCGTTATTCAGAATTGATTGAAAAAATTTACTTAATTATAATAGTCTTGTAAAATATTTATATACTAAATATATAAGAAATCGAGATTATAAAAAATATTATCGGAAATACTCTTTTTCTGGTATAATATCTACGTTAGCTAACTATTAAACCGGAAAGGACAATTCTATGTATTCACCCAAAATCATTCCCGAGTTAATACCTAAACTCTACCGTAAAGCCAAGGAGCGAGGCATTCCAATGACACGCCTGGTCAACGAGATACTTTCTGACAAATTAAAGGACGAACCTGAGGCGGTAAATGAGGATTACGAACATGTGGCCGAGGGTGTGGCTCATCTGAGCTTTGCAAATCAATCCAATGCCGTATGAACAAGTATTACATAACCTTGCCGTATTCATACGTAAAATACGGGCAGGTCACGTTTTATCTTTGCGACGAGGAGGAAGCCGAGCGGCTGGCATACAGTCAGGATAACTGGGCTAATGAAGATTATGATGATTCAGACGATTCAGATTCAAACTCGTATAACTACGATTCAATTGAGGTTGAACTGGATGAAGAGGACGTCGACGAGGCTGAAGCTGTTCAATTAAGCCATTCCGACCAAAAGCTGCTGATTCCATGTGACTTCTCAGCTGATCTGCTAAGGCTGTAACAAAGGTTTTACTGCTTACCAAACCATTTTACCAAAACACACTTAAAAATCGAAAGGAACTATCCCTAATGTGGAACACAGAAGGCAATAATACATCCGATTCAAAGAAGCACGTAATGTGCAACGGCAACAAATACGATGTAACAGGTCTCTCCGGGCTCGGACTTGTCGAAAAACTCAAATCCATAGCCCGTGACAACGGAATTTCAAAGTTCGATATTTACGACTCTGCCAATCAGAACCTCTCACCGGGCGATATCGAGTCATCGAACTTCAAGGGCGATCTGACCCTCATCAGGTTTAATGCGGCAGCATAGAGAAGAAAGATATACCTGACAAAAATAAAGACCCTAGTTATCCCGTATTCCTGAGGATGCCGCGCTCACGGTCGTAATTGGCCTGCGCGGCATTCTCTCTTTCTAAGTGAAAGCAGATAATTCAAAAACATTATAAACCTTTTAACTCTATGAGCGAAATAAAATCATTGAACCCGCCTCTGAACGATGCCTTCTTAAGAAGGCTAAAGGGTAAAGACCAGGAAGAAAACCCAAGGATGGATTTCCCACGGGATGTGATGAAAAACATTCTACAAAGGGAAATCAGCAGCAAGGACCTGGTAGAGAGGCTTCAGAAAACGAAACAGGACAAAATTTCGGTAAAGGAAATCATTCTTGACAGCGAGATTGACTTCATAAACTCAATCAAGCAATTAAAATCTGTCTTTGAGGAGGAATTAAGCGAGGCAATTGAAAAGGTGAACGACCTGTACAACAACGAACTGCTGAAATTACAGCAGATTTACAGAAGCGAGGTCATAGGAGGCAAGCTTCTGGAGCTTGTAAAGGCCGTGGCGCCCTCCGGATGGTATTTATTGATGAAAGACTCGTCTGTCAACCTTTGCAGGTTCTATACCCCCTCTTATGAGGTTATAACGGGCATTTCAGAAAAGAAAAGCATGGTTTATGACTACAGCGAGCCTGTTTGCTATTTAAAGGCCATTTATGTCAATATTCTGCACGATAAAGTGACCTACGGCACCATTCACCTTGCCAGCGAAATGCAGCACCCGAACTGCGATAAGGATATATTCGGTCAGGCTTGCGCCGGCAATCTTGAAGGACGCGAAATTCCACTGGATGATACCGAGGAGCTATTACAGCTTTTGAACGAAATCAGCCTGACTTATCAGCGTTTTCATCTGGATTCCTCTTATTACACACCTACAACAAACTTTATAACCAGAAAGGACACCACGCTATGGAAGACGGCAATATAGCCCGTTCAAGATCGGAAGAAATTAACCTGCGGCAAAAAGATATTCTGGCGGACTACTCTGACCAAATAGCTCTTATTGTAGGGCTCGGCGGCATTGGAAACTGGATAGCAGTTCAGGCAGCATTGCTTGGAGTCGGTACTTTGGTGTTGTTTGATGATGATAAGGTTGAGACTTCCAACCTTAACCGGACACTGTTTAAATTATCTCACGTAGGCGAGTATAAGACTAAGGCTGTAAAAGAACTCGTTCTTGAAAGACGTAAAAATATCATTGTCTTAACGAACGAAGAGAAGTTTAAGGCTGAATACATGACGAAATACTCCGGAGTAGATTATCTGTTCGACTGTACTGACAGCACGAGGTTAAAAAATGAACTTGCTGAGCAGTTCAAGACACAGTTCAGGACCTTGAAATCAGAATCTTCGGATAACTATAACCTCCCGTTTGCCCCAAAGTATGCCAAGCTGGGGTATGACGGGTTTTACGCAACGATGTGTTTTGACGATTTCTCAACAGGGAAATGGGGTGAAGACTCAAGCTATACCGTCACACCGAGTTTCTTTGGAACGCCATCAATTATCAGCACACTTGCAATAATTGAAATGGTGATAAAAACTAATAACATATCCGGAACCGTGAACATGAATGTCAGAAAGATACTAAACCAGATTCACGAGACATCGGAGTCTCAGAATTAAACCACACGGTCTTTTCATTCAGGACAATCTTATTCCATCCTACATCTACTTAAACCTTCAAATCAAAAACAAATATATTCTCTATGCACAACAACAAACTTGTAAAGCTCAAGGATATTAAATCCGATACGGAAAAGGAAAAAGAAACCGGTTCATTAAGAAGTGAAAGGAAAGAACCCTGGGAAAGTGGCATAAAGATCCTCGAAAGCGTCGATGTCGTTGCGCCTGTAAGGTTGCTGCACGTATGCGATGCGATTTCAAAGAAAGTATTTGGCGATGAATTCTCCATTCTCGTCAATATTAAAGAAAAAGAAGAAAACACCATTTTCCTAGGTGAAGAGTTTTATATTCCTAAGCAGCGCGTTTCTCATACCTCGATAGACTATCTGCCGGACAATTATTCGTTCAACACCGTCATTCACCGTCACCCGGACGGAATGAATACATTCTCCCCCACGGACAGAAGCTTTATAAACCAGAACTTTGAACTTTCAATACTCTATACTCGCGAGGATGGATTTGTAAACGGCGTGTTCAATCTTATGCACGAGAGCTATCTAATCCAGATACCTGTGGTTATATACATCGACTACGGCATGGAAGATATCGATATCACGAATATAGAGCGTGAATCATTACTTTCGCTTCGAAGCAGGATTAAGGATGATCGTTTCGGGAAGTGGGACATGGACAAGACGAAATCGGATGATCGCGATTTGTTTTCGGATATAGCCAGACAGGAACCTATGCCAGTTGATAAGCTCGATTATGCCTTAATGAAAGATATGTTGCTTGATGATGTCAACGCGGAGATTCAGGATCTTGATTACCGGGTTAGTTCAATAGAAGATACTATGCTAGGCGGCGGACCTGATGAAAGAATTTTCTGAGACTTCGGGCATACGCCTTTTGTCTCAAAAATATTATACCACGTAAATCAATAATAACCCGACAATGAATAAACCTATTATTTCCAAGGAAACCGGACGGCTGCTATTTGAGCTGGGAATAGAAATCCTCAGAACAATGAAAGAAATTTATGAACTTAATCAGGAAAGGAGCGCAAATGATAAGGATACCCCCGAAGCTTCCACTGGAGCTGGGAAAAAGGATAGTGATGTTTCTGATAGAGATTCTCATAATCAATAGACTATCAAAGAAAAAGTAAGAAAGTAAAAG
>JAJTBW010000013.1 GCA_021286705.1 Sphingobacteriia bacterium | reverse complement strand
GGGAGAGGATAGGGAGAGGCATAAGAGGAGAACAGGAGGGGAACAGGAGAAGAACAGCAGAAGATAGGTAGATCAAGGGAAGACAAGTAAAAGATCGAGGAGGCGGGGAAGCGGGGAAGCGTGTGTCAAGATGCACGGGAGAAGATTAGGTTTGTTTGAATGGTATAATTTTGTTGGTTAATTGATTAGGCATTAAGTTTTGGGGGTCTACTTAGAAAGAAAGTTATATAAATGAGAGTTAAATATTAGTCTTGTGATGCTGGAATTTATAACTTTATGGCGTTTTTTAAATTATCACCATCTTTTAACCCAAATCCAATGAACACGGTATACTTTAAGATGAGGAGGTTAATGGGTCAGTTGCTACTTGTGGGTCTGCTTCTGACAACGAGTGTGTTAAATGCTCAGATTAATCTACCTGGAACTGATGTGAACAGTTTCCGTTTTACCGAAAACAATTTTCAAACTCTTGGTGTCAAGGTGACACAACATGAGCTTAGCTTTATCAATGTTACAACTGAAAAAGGACAATTTTGTGAGTTAGCCATTCCTGGTTATCATCAAAGTAACTTAATTGGTGCCCCTAAGGTTCCTGTAATGAGAAAGCTTATAGAGGTTCCTCTAGGTGCCTCTTTCGAGATTAAGGTTAATCGTAGTCATTACCGTGATTACACGCTCGCTGAGCTTGGCCTTACCCATCCGTTGATGCCTGCTCAGGCTCCGATTTCAAAATCGGCTGATTTGACAGCGTTGCCTTTTGACTATGATCAAGAGTCGTATGCAAAGGATGCCTTCTTGTTTGATGATATTGCTACCGTTGAAGAGGTAGGAATTATGCGCGGAATACGCATGGCTAATCTGGCTATTTATCCTGTTCAGTATAACCCAGTTGCTGGAATTGTAAGGATCTATGATGATTTAGACATTTCAGTTAATTTTCCCGGTGCCAATGTTCAAGCTACTTTAGATTTGCAGAGAAAGACTGCATCACCCTACTTTGGTGCTGCATATAAGAGCCTTGCAAATTATCGCCCAGTTCAAATGAGAGAACTAATTGAGGATGCACCAGTAACTTATGTTATTGTTTCTGATCCGATGTTTCAGTCGGCTTTGCAACCTTTCATTGAGTGGAAGACCAAACGTGGTTTTAAAGTAATTGAGGCTTACACAAATGATCCTGCTGTAGGCACCACTACTACTAGTATTAAAAATTACCTTCAGGGTTTATATAATACACCTCCTGCTGGTTACAATGTACCATCATTTGTGTTGTTTGTAGGTGACGTTGCTCAGGTTCCAGCTTGGAATGGGACAGCTGGTAGCCATGTAACCGATTTATATTATTGTGAATATACCGGTGATAAAATACCTGAAGTATATTATGGTCGTTTTTCAGCAAATAACCTTACCCAACTTCAACCTCAGATTGATAAAACATTGGAGTATGAGCGTTATCTTTTCCCGGATGAATCTTTCTTAGGTGAAGCATTATTAGTTGCAGGAGCAGATGCAAGCCATCAAATGACTTGGGGAAATGGTCAGGTTAATTATGGCACTTCGTATTATTTTAATGCTGCGCATAATATCATGTCATTGGCTCTATTACAACCCGAGCCAAGTGGGGCAAATTATCATCAACAGATTTTGAGTAAAGTTTCCTCAGGTGTGGCAATGGCAAACTATTCAGCACACTGTTCGGAAGATGGCTGGGCTGATCCTAGTTTCTCTATTTCAGATATTCCTTCATTAACCAATAATCATAAATACTGTTTAATGATTGGTAACTGTTGCTTAAGTGTGAAGTTTGATGTTAACTCTTTTGGAGAAGAGCAACTCAGAGCAGCAAATAAAGGCTCTCTAGGATATATTGGTGGATCAAATTCTACTTATTGGGATGAAGATTATTATTGGGCTTGCGGATTTAAGTCGATAGTTTCCAATCCTGTTTATGACCCCAACCATTTAGGTGCATTTGATAAGACCTTCCATGAAAATGGAGAAAGTACCGACGATTGGTTCGTTACTCAGGGACAAATGGTTGTTGGTGGTGACTTAGCTGTTGAAGAGTCATCATCCTCAATGAAGACCTACTATTGGGAAATCTACCATTTAATGGGTGATCCCTCTTTGATGATATATTATAGTGTTCCCCAACCTGTAGTAGCAAATTATCCAAGCACTATGCTCGTTGGATATAATGCACTACAAGTTCAGACTGAAGAGCATGCTTATGTTGCATTGTCTATGGGTGGAGCGTTGTTAGATGCTAAGGTAGCTGATGCTTCAGGTGTTGTTAACCTGAACTTTAGTCCCTTGAATACTGTTGGAAATGCAGATATTGTTGTTATTAAGCAGAATAGAAAACCTCATATTGATCAGATTGAAGTTGTTCCGGCTACTGGTCCTTACGTTGTTGTTCAAAACGTCGCAGTTAACGATTCTTTAGGTAATAATAATGGATTGGCTGATTTCGATGAGGATATTTTCTTAAATGTTACTTTTAAGAATGTAGGGGTACAGACTGCTTCGAATATTGAAACCAGATATCAGACTGCTGATAACAATGTTGAGTTGTTAGATAGCACACAAGTAATTCCTTCTATAGCTGCAAATTCGACTAAATATGTTCGTAATGCTTATCGTCTAAAGGTTGCCTCTCTGGTACAGGATCAGCATAAAGTTGATTATTTAATGACTATGACTGATGGAACAAACAACTGGTCATATGAGAATAAACTGACTTTGAATGCCCCTGTTTTGCAGGTTCTTGGATTAACAATTGATGATGCAATCACGGGCAACAATAATGGCATTCTGGATGCTGGTGAAACGGTTAAGGTTAAGGTTCAGACTAAGAATGTTGGTCATACAACGGTTCTTAATACTCCTTGCAACCTGACAGTTGCACCCGGATCTGAGAATTATCTTTTAGTTACTACTTCAAACTATGTAATTCCAAGTTTAGGTGTAAACCAAACTAAGGAGGCTGAGTTTACCGTAATGTCTAATATTATTACTCCGCCAATGACAGAGGCAGGTCTTGTCTATAATATCATGGCTGGTGCTCAGGGTCAATATGCTGTTAATAGCACATTACCAATAATCGTGGGTGAAAATCCGTCAATTAACTTTACGAGTTCAAAGACCATGAACGTTTGTTCGGCTAACTTCTATGATGCAGGTGGTCCAGATAATAGTTATTCAAACAATCAGACTGATACTATTACCTTCATGCCTTCAACCCCGGGAGCTAAGTTAAAAGTGACCTTCACCGAGTTTAATGTTGAAACAAATAGTTCTTGCAGTTGGGATTACTTACGCCTGTATAATGGTGCTAACACAAGTGCTCCTCAAATTGGACAGTACTGTGGTACAAGTTTACCACCTAGCTTTACTGCAACTAATACTGACGGAGCATTGACCTTCTTATTCCGCAGTGATAATCAGGTAACCAAATCAGGTTGGAAGGCAGTGATTGAATGTATTGGTGGTAATCTGACAACTACTGTTGCTGCGTTCCCTCCTAACGTTTGTATTGGCAATACAACCCAGTTGGGAACATTAACAGTTGGTGGAACCGGAAATTATACATACTTATGGTCACCAGCGCAGTATCTTAATAATCCAACATCTGCGACTCCTATTGCTACCGTTAGCGAGAATGTAACCTTTACCTGTCAGGTATCTGATGGAAGCACTCAGGTTAATGGAAATGCTCCTGTTGTGGTTCATGAGTTTCCTCAAGCACCTGTTGCCTCTTATAGTGGAGTGACTTTAAGTTCAACTGCTACAACTGGTAACCAATGGTATCTGAATGATGTTGTTATTCCTGGCGCAGTAAACCAGAATTATATACCTGTTCAGAGTGGTAATTATAGTGTAACTACTTCTAATGAGTATGGCTGTGAATCAGGATTCAGTAATGTTGTCGCAGTACAACTCGTAGGTATCGATAACCCTGTAGCCGTTAATAATCTCGCAGTTTATCCTAATCCATTTAGAAATCAATTGACGGTTAGCTATTCTTTAGTTAAGGAATCAACTGTTTCCATTGAACTTCTAAATAGTCTCGGACAAGTAATTCGTACCATCAGTAGCGAAGAGCTAATGACAGCTGGTGAACATCAGAAAGAGATCAGTACCGATCAACTAATGCAGGGAGTCTATTTCTTAAAGATGAGAAATGGAGCATCTGTTTCAGTTGTAAGAGTTGTAAAAACCAGATAATGGTTCTGATTAGATTGGGTTTCCCAGTTTAATTATTCAGGTATTTTTCATATTTGGGGTAGCTTCAGGCAACTGAAGCTACCCCTTGGTGTTTTAATATCAAATTAGAATTTAAAAAGTTAACGAATCGATCTCTGTTCAGCTTACACCATCGTATTCTGGATTTTCTGAAGCAATCATTTCATTACAATGTTTGGAGTTCAAATTAGAATGGTTAACTAAACAACATTTAAAGAAAATTATCTGACTTATCGCTAAAAAACAGATCAATAAAGGGTGAAATTTAAGTAATGATGCAGTTGTTTTATTAACTTTGACACTTGTAAATGAAATAGATATCCAAAAACAATTTTACTCTACTTCAAATCTATTTTTAAGATATACATTAACATTACAACAATCCTGAATTTCTATGAGAAAATTATTTACGTTAATGGTTTTGTTGCTATCCTGTTCCTCACTTTTCGCGCAAGAGTGGGTTTCAATAGGAGGCAATACACCTGATGGAGCAAAGCTTCAACTTCAGTCAACTGACTCGAAGGGGAGTGTTTTCTCGCTATCTCTCAATGGATACTTCCGTAAGCAGGTAAGTACTCCACAGGGTGACGCATGGATCATTTCTGTTCCAAAAGCTACCCAAATCCAGGAGGCTGGCGCCCCTGATCTCCCAAAGTTTGCCTCAAGTTTTGTTATTCCTGATATGGCAAGAATGGGTGTTCGAGTTTTATCATCAAGGTATGAAGAGTATACAAACGTTCTTGTGGCTCCTTCAAAGGGAAATCTTCTAAGAACAGTTGATCCTGAAACTGTACCTTATACCTTTGGCAGCATCTATAGCGAAGGACGTCTTTTCCCAGGTGTAGAAGCTGAGTTAAGAACTCCTCATATTGTTAGAGATTTAAGAGGACAGACAGTTGTTGTAAATCCTTTTCAATACAATGCGGCAACTAAGACCCTTCGTGTATATTACGAAATGACAATAGAGTTATACGTTATCGATCAGAATGGTGAAAATATCATTTCGAGAAACGGATTAGCGCATATTACCCCAGAGTTTAACCAGATTTATCAGAACCATTTCCTGAATTATTCAAGCCAGGGTAACAGATATACTGCTGTTGGAGAAGAGGGTAGAATGATTGTTATCGCCTATGGCGATTTTATGAACACAATGCAGCCCTTTGTTGAGTGGAAAAACATGAGAGGCATTCCTACAACCATGGTAAATGTTTCTAGCATTGGAAGCACCTCAACTGCTATCAAGAGTTATATCCAAAATGAATATGATGCCGGTGGATTAGCATATGTTCTTTTAGTGGGTGATAATGCTCAGATTCCAACCAATTCTGGTAGTGGTTTAGGTGGCCCATCAGATGTAGCATATAGCTATTTAGCAGGTGGTGACCATTATCCTGATATCTTCGTAGGTCGTTTTTCTGCTGAAAATGTTGGTCATGCTGCAACCCAAGTTACTCGTACGTTAAATTATGAGAAGAATCCTCAACTTACCTCTGATGACTGGTATACAACATGTTTAGGGATCGCTTCAGATCAAGGTCCCGGCGATGATAATGAATACGACTATCAGCATATCCGTAACCAGCAGACTGATCTGATGGCTTACACCTACACTAAAAATCCAGAGCTATTTGATGGCAGCCAAGGGGGTAATGATGCTTCTGGTAACCCAACTGCTTCGATGGTATCTACTGAGGTTAATGATGGTAGTGGTATCATTGTTTATACTGGTCACGGTAGTAATAATTCATGGGGAACTACTGGATTTAGCAATACAAATGTTGGTCAATTAACCAACCAGGATAAGCTTCCATTTATCTGGTCAGTAGCTTGTGTTAATGGAGAGTTTATGAACTCTACCTGTTTTGCTGAGGCTTGGTTACGTGCCGAGAAGAATGGACAACCTACGGGTGCTGTTGCATTTTTAGGCAGTACCATTAATCAGAGTTGGAATCCTCCAATGTGCGGTCAGGATGAGATGGTAGATATTCTCGTTGAGAGTTATAACGATAACATCAAGCGTACTTTCGGTGGTCTTTCAATGAATGGCTGCATGAAGATGAATGATGAATACGGTACTGGTGGTGATGAGATGACCGATACTTGGACTATTTTCGGTGACCCATCTTTGATGGTCAGAACAGATAATCCAGTTGCTATTACAGCTAACCACAATCCCACTGCCTTTATTGGAAGTACTTCATTTAACGTTAACTGTGCATCAAATGATGCTAAGGTTACGCTAAGTATTAATGGTGCAATTTTAGGAAGTGCTTTAGTTTCTAACGGTTCAGCAACGGTTAATTTTGCGGCCCTAACAACCCCAAATGATACTATTGATGTTGTTATTACAAAGTACAATACTATCCCTTATATGGGTAGAGTACCTGTAGTACCGGCAAATGGTCCCTATGTTGTTTACAACACAAATGTTGTAAATGATGGAGCAGGTAATGGTAATGGTATTCCTGAGTATGGTGAAGCAGTCACACTTAACCTCGCTGTTAAAAATATTGGAGTAGATCCTACATCAAATGCAATTGTTAAGTTAAGGACATCAGATCCTTATATTACCATTTCTGACTCAACTGAGGTTTATGGAGTTATTTCTCCAAACCAGATTAAGAATATGGACAATGCCTATGCATTGAATATTTCTTCTACCGTTCCTAACCAACATGCAGCTGTTATCTATGTTGTAACCGATGATAATGGTACAATATGGAATAGTCAGTTTACTCTGCTTATCAGTGCTTCAGATGTTAGAATCGCTAGCACAACCGTTATTGACCCAACTGGAAACAATGACGGTAGACTTGATCCGGGTGAAAACGATGAGATTCAGATTAAATTGAATAACCAAGGAGCTGCAGGCGTAACTAATCTGACTGCAATTCTTGCAACAGGAGATCCATTTGTTAATATCACCACTGCCAATGGTAATTATGGTACGATAGCAGCTGGCGGATATGGCCAACAGAACTTTAATGTATCAGTTGCTGAGTTTACACCGGGTGGACATTCTGCTCTCTTTACATTGATTCTTCAGGGCGATAATGGTTACCAGAAGAATGTTGAGTTTAGCCTTGTTATTGGTAGGATTCCTGTACTCGTAGTTGACCTCGACGGCAACACAAACTCAGGTCCTGTTATTCAAAATACCATCAATGGCTTATCTATAACATCTGAGTATACCACAACATTACCTACAAATCCTAATCTTTATCAGGCAATTTTCATGTGTCTTGGAACCTATCCAAAGGCTCACGTTTTGACACCTGCCGAAGCTCAGAAGTATATCGGTTTCTTGGAACAGGGCGGTAGAATGTATATGGAAGGTGGAGATACTTGGTATTTTGACCAGAATAACACCCCTACTAACTTACACCCAATGTTTAAAGTTAAGGGTAAGTCAGACAATGGTGGTGATATCACAAATGTACTTGGTGCTGCCGGAGAGTTTACTTCCGGTGTAAATCTTACCTATTCTGGTGATGAGCAATACATTGATAAACTTCAGATTGTTGATACCTCGTTTATTATTCTTTCAAACCAGACTACAGCTTTTGACCTCGGGATAGCCTATGATGGTGGCGTTTATCGTACAATTGGCACCTCATTAGAGTTTGGTGGCTATGTTGATGGTAGTGCCGCTCCTTCAACAAAAGCTTCGTTAATGGAACAGTATCTTGATTTCTTTGGTATTCACCGTGCTCCGATGTGGGCTGCCTTCATTGCTTCAAATACAGCACCCGTTGTTGGAAATCAGGTATCCTTTACAGATCTTTCAAGCCAGGGCTTTACCAATTGGGAATGGACCTTTGAAGGAGGTGTACCAAGTGCTTCTACATTACAGAATCCGACCGTGGTATATTCTACCATTGGTTCTTATGATGTTACCTTACACACTTGGAATGCTGATTCTACTAAGACTATTACTAAGTTTGACTATATCAAAGCTCAGGAAGGTGTAGGAATCGGAAATGCAGAAGCTACAGTGAGCATGAGTATTTATCCTAATCCTTCAATTTCTGGTGAATTCACAGTTCGTACAATCACTTCTAATGCAGCTATACGTAGTATTGAAGTTATCTCAATTACCGGTCAGGTTGTTGAACGTCGTGAATCAGTTTCAGATACTGATACCTACCAATTCAAACTGGATAAAGCTGGAATCTACCTGATCAGAGTATTGTCTGATAAGGGTGTGACTACCAATAAAGTTATCGTTAGATAGCCATATAGTATTTTCTGAAACGGGATAGGACTAGATTCTATCCCGTTTTTTTTAAGTAATTAATCAACCATCAATGATTAGATGAATTGTGAAATGCCTACGTTGTTTTTTTCATAGTCAAGATCAGGTCAGTTGAGTAGGTTGAAAATGGTGTTACCTGATATCGTTAACAAAAGATTAATGCAATAGAAATATTAAGTGCTGAAATTCAGAGGTGTAGGGATGAATATTTTTTTTGAGGTGATGTTATTCGTTTGTGAATTGTAATTATCTTTGCGGCCAGAATTGAACTGTTATGCATCTGTCTATCCATACGAGTAGATTATTGAGAAAAGTCCTTTTATTGGGATTATTGATGGTCTGTGGATACTCTATATGGTATAATCTTCATGATGCAGGGAGTATACTTAGTACAGATTCGAATAATGAGGAATTAAAGGGTTATGTTGATGATGGTACCGGGAAAAGTGCAGATTTTTTGTTTAAATTCTCCACTGCAATGACCATGTTCGGTGATCCACTGTTACCGGAGTCGGGTACAAATACTTTGAGTCATCATACAGTTTTCTCAACTGAAAAAGAGGTAATAACTAAGTATATCTTTAAGCTTTGTTTTACTCATACCAACTCGTACGTAAGTCAGGCAATTCTAATTAAACAGACATACAATAAGAGTATTATTTCGATTGATTGCCTTGACTTTATAATAATGGAGAGGCAATTTAGAGTTTAGTAATAGAGAGTTTCATTATTTATATTTGAATTGAACTGATTCAGTTCAATAATATTGGTGATTTATTATCCCATTATGGTAGGTGTGTTTATAGTTTTCTAGATACCTACATCCTCCAATTAATATCATTCAGGTCATATTAGTCATAGATACATTTTGAGTATCGAAATGATTATGATGATAATGGTATATCCATAAGACTATTTGTAAGGTAATGAAATCTGATATTAAGGTCATGTTACTACATGATGCTAAAGGGGTTACTATTTTAAAAATTCTATTAATTCATTAATCGTTATGAAAAACAATTCATCAGCTTCACACAAGAAGATTAAAGTCAATTTTTCATCTTTAGTTATTCCTGTTGCATTTTTAACTGCGTTAGGGGTATTTCATTTTATCATGGGGAATCCAAGTAATTTTCAGGGAGGGTCATCTGAAAACGCTGCATTACCAGGGAATTATTTTGGGATTATTTACAAAGGGGGATTCATTGTTCCAGTAATCATGACTTTACTTTTGACAGTATTGACATTTGTTGTAGAACGTTTCATTGCTATCCAAAAAGCTACTGGTAAGCATGCAGTCAGTTCTTTTGTACAGGAAGTCAAGATGCATTTAGCCAATAATGATTTTGAAGCTGCTTTGGTAGCATGTGATAGACAAAAAGGCTCAGTTGCAAGTGTGGTACGGTCAGTACTTAAAAAATATCGCACGTTAGAGAAAGAGCAGAGTATGAATAAGGATCAAAAGATTGCTTCTTTACAGAAAGAAATTGAGGAAGCAACCTCATTAGAATTACCAGGTTTAGAGCAAAACTTAGTTATACTTGCTACCATTACTTCACTAGCTACATTGATGGGTCTGTTGGGAACTGTTCTAGGGATGATCAGGGCATTCTCGGCTTTGGCAAATGCAGGAGCACCTGATTCCGTAGCTTTGGCAGCGGGTATCTCTGAAGCGCTTATTAATACTGCCTTTGGTATTGGAACTGCTGCTTTAGCATTGATTTTTTATAACGTGTTTACTACTCGCATTGATAAAATCACTTACAGTATTGATGAAGCTGGTGTTAGCTTAGTTCAGTCATATAATGAAAAGCACGCTTAATAGTATCAATCGTTTAAAGAAGAGACAATGCCAAAAGTAAAAATACCCAGAAAGAGTACATGGGTAGACATGACTGCAATGACAGACGTGGCTTTTCTTCTCTTGACATTCTTTATGTTGACTTCAAACTTTACAAAGAAGGAGCCTATTTTGGTCTCAACACCTTCTTCCATTTCTGAGATAAAGATCCCTGAAGTTAATGTGATGACAATGCTGATTGATCCCTCGGGAAGAGTGTTCTTCGGTATTGACGGGCAAGAGAAAAGACGTGAGTTGTTGAGCAAGATGGCAGACCTCTATAAATTGTCATTTACACCTGATCAGATTAAGAAGTATACGCTTCTAGATGTTTATGGCAATCCTTTAGAGATGCTACCAGCCTATTTAGCTCTACCTGCCGAAACTCGGGATAATCCTCAGAATAATCTTGGTATACCCACTGACTCAACTAATAATCAGTTATTATCATGGGTAAAAGCTGCCAGAGAGGTCAATCCTGATCTAAGAATTGCCATAAAGGCTGACGAAAAGACACCTTATTTGGTGGTGAAGAATGTAATGAAAACCCTTCAGGAGTTAGATGAGAATAGGTATAACCTCATTACTCGTCTCGAAGGAGAGTAATCCAAGTAAATCTTAAACGCAGTACAAAATGGCAGACGTAAGTCAGGATCAAGGATCACATAAAAAGGGGGGCAAGAAAAGGTCTAAAAAGCTAGCCACCCGAATAGACTTTACACCCATGGTGGATCTTGGATTTTTGTTGATAACATTTTTCATGTTAGCCACCACATTAATTAAACCTCAAACGATGGAGATTACAATGCCTTCATCAAAGGATGTGCAAGAGGATAATCAAACTGTAGCAAAAGCTTCTCAAGCTATTACAGTTATTCTCGGGGGTAAAGATAAAATCTATTACTACTTTGGAAAAACTGAAGGAGCACAATTAATTCCTACTGATTATTCAGCAACGGGTCTTCGAAAGGTTCTACTTCAAAAGAACTATGATATTGTTAAGCAAGTTGAAGACCTGAAAAGGGAAAAGGCTAAAACCAAGATGAACGATGACTTATTTAAGGAGCAGCTCTCAAAGATAAAGGCAGGTAAGAATGCACCTGTTGTAAGAATCATGGCTTCTGATGACGCATCATATAAAAATCTTGTGGATGCTTTGGATGAAATGAATATTTGCAGTATCAGTAGATATGCTATCGTAAATTTGGAAGGACCTGATAAAGATCTCTATTCTAAATTAAATATATAATCACACTTAAATATTAGAAGTAATGGCTAAAACGAATATATTCTCTGATGCTTGGTGTGATATTGTATTTGCTCAAAGATTCAAAGATTACGGTGCTTTTGTTATTCGTCGTGACTCATCACGTAGACACAGAGTGGCATTGATAATCACTATAGTATTCTTTGTTTTTGCAATTTTAGCTCCAGGTCTTATAAAAAGCATTATTCCTGAAAAGAAAGAGGTTAATGTAGAGGTAACAGCCTTAGCAAACATCGATCTTGAAAAGAATAAAGCGAAGGAGCAAGAACAACCCGTTATAGAGCAGGCTCCTCCTGAGAAAATAAAAAGCACCATCAAGTTTACTCCTCCAGTTATTAAAGATGACTCAGAAGTAAAAGATGAGGATTTAATGAAAACACAAGAGGAGGTAACTGATTCAAAGTTATCTGTTTCAGTAAATGATGTAAAAGGAAATAGCAGTGATGCTGATGCGGTTGATATGGCCGACCTTCAACAGGAACAATCACAAGTTGTGGAGGAAACCCAAGAACCATTTAAGGTGGTTGAACAGATGCCAGATTATCCTGGTGGAGATGAAGCTCGTGTTAAATTCCTTAGGGACAATATTAAATACCCATCAATTGCTCGTGAAAGTGGTATCACAGGTACTGTTTTTCTCACATTTGTCATCGATAAAAATGGTAGAATCTCTAATATTAAGGTTTTACGTGGTATAGGTGGTGGTTGTGATGAGGAGGCAGTTCGTGTTGTTAAACTTATGCCTGCATGGATTCCAGGTAAACAAGCTGGAAAGGCTGTTCCTGTTCAATTTAACTTACCTATTAAGTTTACGCTTAACTAAACTAAAATGAAATATATCTATTTCATTTCCTCATGGATTATGCCTGGTTTCTACTTTTTAGTAGGATTAGCGATACTTTGTTATGGATTTCAATTAAGTTCAGCATGGCAACGCTACGGATTGGGCTCTCTGCTTTTACTTTATGGTAGTTGGCGCTTATTTCGGACAATTAAAGAATCTAGGAAATGATAGTATTCAAAAAGGTGGAGTTAATTGTAAAAAAGAAATGGAGCAATGCTCTGGTTTTATTTATTCTGTTGTTTAGTTTCAGTACGTCCTGTCAGTCCAATCCTGACAGGGCGACTGATACCCCTACAACTGGTAGTATTAATGCTTTGGCAGATGCAACGTTTCTTCCTGTTATTCAGGCAGAATTAGATGTTTTTCATGCTATCTATGCAAATGCGCATATTAACGTTAAGTTTCTTCCTGAATCAGATGCCTTTAAGAAACTCTTTGCAGATAGTGCAAAACTTATTATTGCCAGCCGAAGATTATCTTATGATGAGAAGAAGTACTTTGAGCAAAAGAAGATCTTTCCTAAAGAGGTCTTGGTTGGAAGAGATGCCGTAGCTCTTATCATTAACCCAAAAAATAGTGATTCAGTTCTGGATCTTCAACAGATTAAAGATATCCTTTCCGGTAAATTAATCACATGGGGAGGACAATCTAATAGAAGTAAAGATCAGAAAATTGATATCGTGTTTGATCACCCTCAGAGCGGGATAGTAAGGTTTATGCTAGATAGTATAGTAGGTACAGATAGCTTAAGCCCGTATGCACACGCATTGCGTTCTGATACAGCAGTTATTAGATATGTTTCAAAACATGAAAATGCAATTGGCCTTATAGGGGTTAGTTGGATAAGTGATAAGGATGATTCAACGGCACTCTCTTTTTCAAAGCAGATAAGAGTTTGTGCAATTAGACCACATCCAAATGACCGGAGTTATAAGCCTTTTCAAGCTTATATGGCTCTTGAGCAATACCCGTTAATTCGTAATATCTGGATGATCTCTACTGATCCTCATTTAGGATTAGCAGATGGGTTTATCTCATTTGTATCATCTGATAAAGGCCAAAGAATCATCTTAAAAGCTGGATTATTACCAGCTATTGCACCCATAAGACTAGTCAATATAAGAAATGACTAACTTTTTTCACACAAACAAACAGTAAAATGATATTGAAATGTTTTATCGTTCGAAGTAGAGCACTAGTAGGAGGAAGCCTACTAGTAATGCTGGTGCTCCTGCCCACTCTCTTTGCTAATGCTTATGAAATTCCAAGTTGGATACATACATACTGGCAGAATGGGCAAGAGAGAGCTCTAAAGAATCAGCTTAGAATTGAAGCAAAAAAGCAAGAGAGTAATCCAGTCTTTTCTTATTGGTTAGGAAAGATTTATCTAGCTCAAGGTAAGGCAGACAGTGCCAGAATGGCTTTTAATGAAGTAAAGTTGAAAGTAGAAGGTGGTTATCTGTCAAGTATAGGTCTGGCCCTGTTAGAATCGTTAAACGGTGACAACAAGAAAGGCCAGTTAGAATTGAAGAAGTTATATTATGACAATAATCTAAAAAACGGCTTTGAGAAATGTCAGTTAGCTCTCGCCTTTGGGAAAATTGGAGATCTGAATAGCTGTGATGAATTAATTTCACAGGCATGTGCTGTGCTCACAGATCAGCCTATGATTTTTATGTACGCCGGTGATGTCTATGCTGAACTTGATGTTCAGTATAAAGACGGAACTTTATTGGGTAAAGCTTGTGGGAAATATGAGCAGGTGATCTATAAAGATAAAACGAATATCCCTGCCAGACTTGCCATTGCTAAGGCATATACTGGTGGCAGAAACTTTGGAGAAGCCAAAAGATTACTTCAGGAGGTCTTCGCCCTTGATTCTACATCAATAATAGGGCATAAACTCTTGGGAGAATTATGTTATTTGACTGGGGCATACGCCGAAGCTTCTAAGAATTATTCTTATTATGCAGATAAGGGTAATCTCGATCAGAATGAAATGGAGAAGTATGTCAATATTCTTTGGTTTAATAAAGAATATTCTAAGGCTAATAAGTTGATTAAACAACTCTTGACTCTTGGAAGTAAGAGTGAAGTTTTGTTAAGGCTCTATGCTTATACCTGCGCTGAAACAAAACAAGGTCCCGAGGGGTTAGAGGCGATGAGGAGTTTCTTTAATCGTCGTACTGTTATAGATTCTTCGAGACTTATTGCATCTGATTTTGATTACTATGGCAGATTATTAGCAGCAACTGGTAAAGATTCATTAGCTATAATACAGTATAGAAAATCTTTGTCACTAGACTCTACCCAATATAATTTATATGAGCAAATTGCTAAATCGGCTGAAAAGATGAAAGATTATTTCCAGGCGGTTGATGCATATAACGGTTTAATTAAACGGAAGACTAATACACCTAGTTCTATATTCTTCCAAAAGGGTCGCAATTTAATGCTGATTATTGATTTATCTAGTGTTAAAGCTGATACTGCTGCTACAAGCAAATACCTTAAGGAGGCGGTATTATCTTTTCAAAAGGTCATTGATTTAACGCCAAACTCTCACCTAGGTTATCAATGGCAGGGAAGAGCACTGTCAGCATTAGATCCCGAGACAACTAAAGGTCTCGCAAAAGATTCTTATTTAAAGGCAGTCTCATTACTAGAGGCAAAGAATCAGCCTGAAAAGTATAAGCAAGATTTAATAGAGGGTTATAGATATTTAGGATATTTCAACTACCTCTTATATGATAAATCAAAAGTTGAAAAAAATCAGGACCAAATGACAACCTATAAGGCTGATGCAACAGCCTGGTGGCAAAAGGTCCTGACGCTTGATCCTGAAAATACTATCGCAAAGCAAGCAATATCAGCTTTGAAATAGTTTGAGCATGTTGTGAAGCTCTTAACGGTAAGGATCATACCGCTTTTGACTGTCGGCTGTGTTCCTGTGAGTTCAATAATTGGGTTTAGATCAGCCTCACAGGACGCAGACCGGCAAATATAAAGGATTCAGTTGAAATATCCATAATTGTAATCACCCTCTAAATGGCGAAGATTGGTTGCAATGAGAAATGTTTTATTGAAGACCGACAATTGAAAATAATCACCAAACGAATTTAGTTTATGACTACAGTAAACGGTTTGTTATTAATTTTTTTATTGACATTTATTATATCAATGGCAATCGGATTGATGATAAGTGTCTTAGGGTTTTTTACAGGTAGCACACCAGACCAAGTATCATTATCACAACAAATCAAATCTCCTTTTGTGAAATTTAAGCAATTTCTGGATGGATATAAGGAGTATTGGCATAAAAACGGAGTACCTAAAAATGAGCTAATAGATTTTTATTATGGAAACTGAGGTAATAGGAAAGTTGTTTCAGGGCTTTTATACTCTGGCAACATCGGAACCAATTATTGGCTTTACAAGAGCTGGCCTAATTGTTCTGGGGATGCTTCTTATCTATCTTGGTAAGAAGGGTGTTTTAGAGGCAATGCTTATGATTCCAATGGGCTTAGGTATGTCAACAATTAATGCGGGTATAATGCTTATGCCAGATGGCTCACATGGAAACCTGTTTGTTGATCCCTTAATATCAGATACTGAGGGCTTGATGAATATCATGCAGATTGATTTTCTTCAACCGATCTACACTTTAACCTTTAGTAATGGTTTGATTGCATGCTTTGTGTTTATGGGAATTGGTACTATGTTGGATGTAAGTTATCTGATGCGGATGCCCTTGACAAGTATCTTTCTGGCATTTTGCGCTGAATTAGGCACCTTTTTAACTATTCCCATTGCTCTAGCTATGGGATTAGATCTTAAGGAGTCAGCTTCAATTGCTATGGTTGGCGGTGCAGATGGCCCTATGGTTCTTTTTACCTCATTGACACTGGCTAAACATCTGTTTGTTCCAATAACTGTAGTAGCTTATCTTTATCTGGGGCTTACCTATGGCGGATACCCTTATCTCATAAGACTGCTCGTCCCAGCAAAGCTAAGAGGTATTAAAATGACACCAGACCCAAATAAAGTAACAAGAGTTTATTCTGCTTTTTCAAAGTTGTGGCTGTCCGTGATCCTTTGTGTTATTCTAAGTCTGTTATTCCCAGTTGCTTCTCCATTGTTTTTTAGTTTATTCATTGGAATTGCTGTACGTGAGTCTGGGTTGACAAAAATTAGAGAGTTCATCGAAGGGCCACTATTATATGGGTCTACATTCTTACTCGGACTGCTTCTTGGGATCTTGTGTGAAGCGCATTTGCTCTTAAATCCAAAAATTCTTCTGCTTCTTGTTTTAGGAATTGTCTCACTATTTATCTCAGGAGTTGGCGGAATAATGGGTGGATATATAATGTACTTTATTAAGAAAGGAAACTTTAATCCAACCATTGGTATTGCCGGTGTAAGTTGTGTTCCATCCACAGCTAAGGTTGTTCAGAAGGAGGTTTCTAAGGTTAATCCTTCATCTCTGGTCTTACCTGAAGCCCTTGGTGCAAATATTAGTGGAGTAATTACCACTGCTATTATAACGGGATTATATGTTACGCTGATCCCATTACTGAAATAATGCGATCCCTTCCTACTGGATCGTGTTTATTGTTTGTTGTGTGATGAGGTCGCTGCCTTTCTGGTGGCGGCCTCTTTCTATAGATTACATAGTCAATTCTTATTTGATCTGGAATGCTCTTCTAATGACTTGTACAAGAGAAAAGAGGTTATGATTTGACGGCTTTTGCTTTAGGTACTTTGCTTAGAATTAAGGGAGTGCCAAGAAATAGAAGGAGAATTATTGTAGATTTTATTATGTTTTCATTTGCAATTTCACTCATTGGCTCCTTAACAAGTGCTATCAGTGCCGGGACTATTCTTTGGGAAAAGGGACTTGGATAGTGTGTCGCAAGCCCTTGCCAATAGGTGTTCAATGCCATTAATCCTAATATTAAACCCATTAATGACAGTATTCTGAATAGGGGTAATAGGTAGTTTTTATCTTTGAAGAATTGGGTGGCTCCTAAGCCTAGTATTAGATAAGCTGAGGTGAGATGTCTTGGTCCATAACACCATCCTCCCCACCATGAGAAATATCCTGACATTACGATGATATAGAGCACTGGAATAATAAAGAAAGGGTTGAAAATCCTACCTATTATTTTGTTTTTAGAAGTATCAAAAAAATATAATAAAAGGAATATTATGGTTGCAGGAGCATAGAATAGAAGCCCTCGGTATGGAGATACTGTCAACCCGATGAATGCCTCCCATGTTGGCCATGAGAATCCAAAGTGATGCTTCATCTGTGAATAATCGGCCATTACATTTTGGTAAGGCATCTCAATCAATGATCCGGTAATTGTATAATTATATAATAATTGAAAGAGTAATGCAGGAAGAAATCCTAAACCTAAGTATAGGATTTCATTAAATCTCTTTTTGTTCTGAATATGTAACATGACTATCACCAGTAGAAAGAATCCAATGGTATACTCTGATAAGATAGCTAGTCCAGCAAGTAGTCCCGCGAAAAAGAAACGATTATGTTGATATAAAATTAAAGCTGAGATAATAAATAGAGACGCGATGAGGTGGGCAAATAGGGTGCCTGATTGCAGAAATAGAAATGATCCATAAAAAAGTCCCATCACAATAGCAGCAGCTTTTTCCACAGGAACCTTATAAGTATTTGCAAAGTGGTATAAAAGAATAAGAAGCAAAATTAAAGAGGGAATTATGCCTATGATAATTGCTCCTGTAATTTCTAGTAAAGGAGAATTATAGAGAGAATGTGTATTAGGATCAGCAGTAACCAGTCCAAGGTAATTCAGTAGAGCATACCCTGGAATAATAATAAAGGTGGGAAGAGGAGCCTTATCTGAATAATAGTGTTTATGGACAAAACACTTATCATTGGTTAACTCCTGATATCGATCAATGCATAAACTCTGCTTTTCAATCATTGTTACCACAGGCAAAGTGCGTGATAATCCTTGATGATTTGGTCGTCGGTCAATAAAGAGAGACAACATTATAAGATTAATCAGTGCAAAGATGATGGCCGATTTGCGGGTTACCATAGTAAATAGGTTCAGTCAAGCAAATGTAAGAAATCCAAAGGATAAAGACTGTGAAATGATTTTGTAACTTTGCGCCTCATAAACAGAAGAAGGCATAATGGACTATAATTTCAGAGAAATTGAGCCTAAATGGCAGGCCAAATGGAGCAAGGAGAAGACCTTTGCAGCAGATAACACATCGTCAAAACCTAAGTATTACGTGTTAGATATGTTCCCTTACCCTTCGGGAGCAGGTCTACATGTAGGCCATCCGCTTGGCTATATTGCCAGTGATATTATTTCTCGATATAAACGTCTTCAGGGGCATAATGTCCTGCACCCTATGGGATATGATGCCTATGGCCTCCCCGCCGAACAATATGCTATTCAAACAGGTACACACCCCGAGATAACCACATCGAAAAATATTGCCCGATACAGAGAACAGATGGATAAAATCGGCTTCTCTTTTGATTGGGATCGAGAAGTTAGAACATGTGATCCAAGCTACTATAAATGGACACAGTGGACTTTCATTCAACTTTTCGAGCATTATTATGATAAAACTGCCAATAAGGCTCTACCAATAGCACAACTTGTTGACCATTTTAGCTCATTTGGAAATGAAGGTGTCAATGCATCTTGCGACCCACATGACGCATTTACCGCCTCCGATTGGAATGTGATGAATGAAAAGGACCAGCAGACCCTATTGATGAATTATAGACTCGCTTATCTAAGTGATTCCTGGGTAAACTGGTGCCCTGAATTAGGAACTGTTCTTGCGAATGACGAGGTTAGTAATGGGCTATCTGTAAGGGGAGGACATCCTGTAGAGAGAAAGCTTATGAGACAGTGGTCTCTGCGTATTTCTTCTTATGCTCAACGGCTATTAGATGGGTTGGAAACAATTGACTGGTCAGAGTCAATCAAAGAGATTCAGCGTAACTGGATCGGTAGAAGTGAAGGTTGTGCTGCCTCTTTCGCAATTAAAGATCATGAAGAGCGTCTTGATATCTTTACTACCCGCGCTGATACTATCTTCGGTGTGACCTTTATGGTTATTGCTCCGGAACATCCTTATGTCGAACTTTTAACAACCCCGGAATATAAAAACGAAGTTACTGAATATGTAACATGGGCTAAGAATCGCTCGGAACGTGAGCGTATGACAGAGGTTAAAAAGGTTAGTGGCCAGTTCACAGGTTCATTTGCTATAAATCCTTTAAATGGTAATGAGATACCCATTTATATCGCTGATTATGTTCTGATGGGGTATGGTACAGGTGCAATTATGGCTGTACCGGGTCATGATAGCCGTGACTTTGCCTTTGCAAGACATTTTAATTTGCCGATAATTCAGGTTGTCTGCAAAAAGGGAGAAGAACCTATTGATCCTTCTGAATGGACAGAGTCTTATGATTCAAAGGAGGGTGTCATGATACAATCAGGGTTTATCAGTGGACTTGAGGTTAAGGATGCCATTAGAACTACAATCCATAAGATCGAAGAGATGGGAATTGGGAAGGGCACCATTAACTATCGTCTTCGTGATGCTATTTTCAGTCGTCAACGTTACTGGGGCGAACCTTTTCCTGTCTACTATAAAGATGGGATGCCATATATGCTCTCTGAAGATCAGCTTCCTCTTGAACTGCCTGAAGTAGATGCTTATCTGCCCACCGAAACAGGTGAACCTCCTTTAGCCAGAGCAAAGAACTGGACATATAATGGATATCCATTAGAGACTAATACAATGCCCGGTTTTGCCGGCTCATCAGGGTATTATCTTAGATATATGGATGCCTCAAATAGTGAGGCATATTTTTCAAAAGAGGCTGTCAACTACTGGGGTAATGTCGATCTCTATATCGGAGGAGCAGAGCATGCCACCGGCCATTTGATTTATGCCCGCTTCTGGAATAAATTCCTATATGACATTAATCTTGCTGTTGAGCCAGAACCATTCGCTAAATTGATAAATCAGGGAATGATTCAGGGTAGATCAAGCATTGCATATCGCATTACTGGAACTAACCAGTTTGTCTCATATAATTTGAGAGACCAATATGAAACCCAGCCCATTCATGTTGATATCAACCTTGTTGATAATGATGTGTTAGATACCGAGGCTTTCCGGTTATGGAGACCTGACCTAAAAGATGCCGAGTTTATTCTTGAGAATGGCAAGTATCTGTGTGGATATGAGGTTGAGAAGATGTCAAAGTCTTTGTATAACGTTCAAAACCCGGATGATCTGGTTGATAAATATGGTGCTGATACTCTGCGGCTTTATGAAATGTTTCTGGGCCCGTTAGAACAGGCAAAACCATGGGATACTAAAGGAATTGAAGGAACCTTCCGTTTCATGAAGAAGTTCTGGAAGTTGTTTCATGATAGAGATAATCAGTTTGTGATTTCTGATGAAAAAGCTACTGATCAAGAGTTAAAGACCCTTCATAAAACGATTAAAAAGGTACAGGAGGATATGGAAAGATTCTCTTTCAATACCTGTGTTGCCAGTTTTATGATTTGTGTCAATGAGCTTACCGAACTGAAATGTAATAAAAGAGAGATACTTGAACCTTTAACTATTCTTATCTCAAGCTTTGCACCGCATATTGCTGAGGAGTTGTGGTCTTTATTAGGCAACAAAGGTAGTATCAGCTTTGCTAACTTCCCACAATACGATGAGAAGTACCTTATAGAAAGTACGTTCGAGTATCCTGTTAGCTTCAATGGTAAGATGAGGTTTACGTTGGCGCTACCATTAGATTTGTCTGCCGATCAGGTTCAAGAAGCAGCTCTTTCAAATGAAAAATCTGCAAAGTATCTTGAGGGTAAAACGCCCAAGAAAGTAATTGTCGTTTTAGGTAAAATTATCAATATTGTAATTTAAATCCGTTTGTGAGGTTTCAAGTGATTCATAAATGGTAAAGCTGTTTTATTATTGATAGTTTTATTAGATAGAAATTAGACGAGCCGTCGTATCAAATACGCGGCTCGTTCTATTTAAAGTCTTCTAGATTCTTTTGATTACCAACGCAAGGGCTATGTTTCTGTTCGCATGAACCCAATAAACTCAATATTTATAGTCTTATGATTTATCGCAGTGATACTCCACTGCTCCACTTTACCAGATCGTCCTAATAGAAAGGCAAAAAAATGGTTATTGCTATTTTCATTTGTGAGTCTGCAAGCATAGATATCAGTGAGACTACTATAAGATCTATGTGATTCAATTTCTTTTTTATCATATGGGTTTTTCCCTACAGAGAATATTCTAAGTCTTCTAGTCTGCTTGTTAAAGGTGGCAATAATTCGGGAGGAGTAAGGTTGAATGTAAGTTAGGACAGGCAAAAATGACAAAGGGGTGTTAATTCAGCAATTGATATGTTATTTTTGTAATAAGATTATCATCAGGTAGTTGATATCAAATCGAAAAATACTCTGATATGGCAAAATTAAAGAGGCCTGTGAAAGTTGCTCTGATAGCACTTTTATCCCTTTTCACATTGATCATAGCTGCTCTTATAGTTTTCATTCTCTTTATAAATCCTATTGCGCATTGGGCAATTGAGAAGTATTCTCCTGAATATGTTGGACGGCAGGTGCTCTTACGAGATATCCATATCGGGCTTTTTAGTGGAAAGATTAAAACTAATGGGGTTTATATTCTTGAACCTAACAGGAAGGATACCTTAGCATATACAGGGGAAATGTTTGTAAGAATTGGGGTTAGAAAAGCAATACAGGGAGTTTATAAGGTTGATACTATTGGTGTTGATACCCTTCTTTTGAATGTCTTTCAGGATGGAAGTAAATTTAACTTTGATGATTTGATGGCTAGATTTCTTTCATCAAGTGAAGTTGATACGATGCCTGTTACCGATACGGTAAAATACTTTGTGAATAATATCTCTGTTCGGAATGCTAGAGTCAAATATAAAACCGCTCAGCCCGATGTTACATTAGTCTTGCATAATGCTCAGACTTACATACCGAAGTTTGATTACAATAATCCATCTATCAGAATAGAAGCCTCCTCCCTGATTAACGAGAAGGGTGAAGTACAGTTAAAGATGGATTATAATCTTAATACAATGGGTTATCAGATGGTTATTAAGGCTGACAGCATTAGTACTATTCCGCTGTTTCCTTATATGAGTCCTTTTGTTACCAGTACACGAGCAGATGGGTTGATTAGCGGAGCAATGACGATCTCTGGTAATTTTAATAGTCCATCAAAGATTGCTTTAGCCGGTGATTTACATTTCAGTGATTTTATTATGACTGACCAAAAAGATGAAAAGATCATTGGTTGGAAGGACTTTGCTATAACAATTGATTCAATAAATACGGCATCCAATAAGTATGTATTTAATACAATCACGATAACTAATCCATATACCATGGTGGTATTAACGCCAAAAGGCAATAATATTCAGGAGCTGGTAAAGATGAATTCTTCGTCTTCAGTAGCTGATACATCATTAGGTAAGACTGGAACCCCAATGGATTATGCAAATCCATTTATAATGTTAGGAAATCTTATCAGCGAAATTGCCCAGCAGTATTCAAGAAATGAGTATGGTGTTAATAAATTCGCAATTGAGAATGGTACTGTTATATACCATGATTTCCTCACTGGCGAGAAGTTTTCGATCTTCTTTGATGAGTTTAATGCTTCAACCCAGAAATTTACGGATCAGAGTAAAGCAATTAATTTCAAGATTCATACTCTGATGAACCGGTATGGTAACGTGAATGCTACCCTCTCTATAGATAATCGAAACTATCATGACTTCGATTTGGATCTTAAGATTAATTCACTAACGATGTCTATTTTTAACCCTTATACAAAGTACTATGTTGCTTATCCTTTCTGGAGGGGTGATATAACCTATTTGAATCAAACTTCAGTAAGAGGAGATTATATTGATAGTAAAAACAGATTAATCGTCAAGCAGATTAAGATAGGTGATAGAATTAAGAATGATTCTGCTATTCGGATTCCGATGAAGTTAGCCATTGCAATCTTGAGGGATCGACATGGCAACATAGATATTGAGATACCAGTGGATGGAAATATGAAAGACCCAAATTACCATTGGGGTAAAGCAGCTTGGAAGATCTTCAAGAACTTAGTGGTTAAAGCAGTAACCAGTCCCTTTACATGGTTAGCAAAGGCAATAAATGGGGATCCTGAGTTGTTGAAAAGCGTAGAGTTTAATCCGATGCAGATGGATATACAATCAGAACAGGAGCGGAATTTAAATGCAATCGGAAAGACATTACAGGAGAAACAGGAGATGGTAACCGAATTCTCGTTTAGAAATAATCTATCTCTTGAGCAGGATGCAATAGCTACTCAAATGGCGCTTTCTAAATGGTATTTTGAAAAAGGGAGTAGGAAGGTCCCTTTGGTACTATCGAAGGAGCAAGCAGATACAGTGAATTCTTTGTCCGTTTATGACTCTACATTTCAAGCCTGGCTAACAAAGAAGAGTGGGATGTCATCTTTAGCTGTTGCACTTCCTGAGAAGTGTAAGGCTGCTGTTGGTGGAGAGTCAGTAGTAAATCAGGAGATAGATCGGATTAATCGTCTCAGAGATAAAACTATAACAGATTTTCTATCGCAGAAATATGCTGTAGACCCGAAACGGATCAAGTTTACTATAAATAGAGATGATGCTACCAATAAAAACACCCCAAGGCCTATCTATGACGTTAAGTTCTCAGTACCAGACGAACCTACTTTAGAGAATTGATTTCGTTTTAAAATGCAAAAAGGATAAGTTACTTTTGTACTACAGATAACTTCTCAATGAAGAATAACCATTTGCGTAATATTCGATTTGGCCTGTTATTGGGCTATCCTGCATTGGAGCGATGGCAGCATGAGGTTATAAGAAATCTTCTTGAAGGAGGGGCTCAGTTTGTAGTATTTGCACATTGTACAGGTGATGATAAGCCTAAGGAGAACCTGTATAACAGATTAAAGTCATTTCAATGGCATCAGTTGATTTTTAAGCTATGGCATAAGTATGTTTATAAGCCGGCTGCTAAAGAGCTTAATACGATTGATGAGATGTTAGCCCAGACTACCTTAACGATTAAGGTAAAGAATACCTCACATTATGTTAGTTTCTCGGATCATGATATTGATAAGTTGAAGGAATTTAGGTGTGATTTCTTCTTGCAGTTTTGGATGGGGATTATTCAGGGTGAGGTACTAAATATCGCAAGCCATGGTATTTGGTCTTTCCATCATGGTGATGAGGAGTATTACCGTGGTACTCCTCCAGGGTTTTGGGAGATCTATAATAAAGAGCCGATAACAGGTGCAATCCTTCAGCAGTTGACCGATAAGCTTGATAAAGGGATAATATTAAAGAAAGGATATTTTCCAACCGTTGCGCATTCCTGGAATCACCAGACGGAGAATCTTCTAATGCAAACCATAAGATGGCCTGCTCAATGTGCGTTTGATTTGATTAATGGAACTCTTGAGAAAAAAGAGAGTCATAGTAAAGCCAGAATTTATAAACCACCTAAGAATCTTGTATTCATACTTTTTATTTGCAAGCTAGTTATTAATAGAATTGCGTTTCATCTGCATAATATCTTTAAAGCCGAGGATTGGAATATTGGTATCTATATGGGGTCAAAACCAGTTAAACCGGCTGATGAGGTGAGACTATTGAATAAGCATAGAGAAGAAGATGATAATAACAAGTTAGATAGAAAATGGAATAGCGAGAAAGAGTTAACATGGTTTTTAAAAGTATCTAAAGACAGATTTGTAGCTGATCCATTTTTATTTGAAGTAGATGATATCTGGTGGCTCTTCTTTGAGGATTTTAGTTATAAATCGGGTAAGGGTGTAATTTCAGCGATTAAGTTGGGCGAGGTAGGCTCTTTCCCTTACGAAGTCAAGAAGGTTTTAGAGTTGCCGCACCATTTAAGTTATCCATTTCTATTCGGCTACGAGGGTAAGATTTGGTGTCTTCCGGAGTGTCATGCCGCTCATAAGCTACAGCTTTTTGAACTGGATAGAACGACATTTCAGATGATTCCTGGTCCTGTACTTATAGAGGGCAGAGATCTGGTTGATCCAACTCTGTGGCATGATGGACAAAGGTGGTGGTTGTTTGCTGGAGAGAAGCCTTATCAAAGTAATAATCTTTTTATATGGTATTCAGATAATCCATTCGGACCTTGGCATGAGCATAGTGCAAATCCGGTGAAGCAGGATATTCGTTCAAGTCGTCCTGCTGGCAATCTGTATGTTGAAAACGGCAAATTAATTCGGCCAACACAGGACTGTTCCAATCATTATGGTAGAAGAGTTAACCTAAATCATATTACTGAGTTAACACTATTGAAATTTAAAGAGGAGCCGTATGGTGTGATTGAGCCAGATAAGCAATGGCTTTTTAATAAAGGACTTCATACATGGCAATACTTTGAGCAGTTTACGGTTATTGACGCAAAGCGTTTTTCATATATACCATCAGCAGCAAAAATGGCGTTTTATAAGTTGATCAGGCGTAAGATGAAGGTAGATTATGATTAAGAAACTACTTTTTACAGCATTTGCGAGGTTAATTGGTGCTGCTGCCACATTATTTATGGTTGTTGCTGGGGCTAGCTTATTAGGTCCTGAGCAGTACGGTAGGGTTGCTTTATTTCTATTGGCCGTGACCATCCTTGCACTAGCTACCGATTTGGTGACAGGAGGTATGGTCTACTTTGCCTCAAGGTATCCCCAACGAGCATTGTTAATTAGGTCGTATATGTGGACCGTTCTAATTGCAGGTCTGGCCACTTTAATCGGTCTGGTTCTCTCTAAGTTTCCGGTGTTATATGAAATCATTGTTCCGGCTGGAACTGCACCACATATTATTATAGTTGCAGTCTTAGCCTCTTTTTGCGCCACCCATCAGAATATCCTCTTAGGGTTGGAGAAGATTAAACAGTATAACATTAGTGTTATCCTTCAATATATGGTTCTTCCTCCGACGTTTATCTTACTGATATGGTGGTCAGGATCTGCCAAACTACAGCATTATATATACTCTCTATATCTTTCATATATCGTTGGGTGGTTAGTCGCTGCCTTTTTCTCGAGAAGGTTTGCTTTACCCGCTTTTCAATATTCAATTGGTAATTTAAACAAAGAGATTTTTAGTTATACCTCAGCAACACAATTGGCGAACCTTACTCAGCTTGGGAGTAGAAGAATAAGCTATTATTTTATTAATGGATTGTTGGGTTCTTCTGCTCTGGGTATCTACAATGCAGCTGTCCAATTAACGGAAGGGATAAGAATGATAACCCAAAGTATTGCCTTGGTTCAATTTGGCCATATCTCAAATGATCATAATGAGGAGAAAAATACGTTTTACACCAAGAAGATGCTTTGGATTTCCGGTTCATTAACATTGATGGCTTTAGCTGTTATCCTGATAATACCTGAGAGTTGGTTTTTGATGCTTTTATCATCAAAATTCATAGGGATTAAGCCAATAATGCTTATTCTTGCTCCCGGAGTCTTGGCTTTATCACTTTCAATGATATTTAGCCATCATTTTTCTGGTAGTGGAATACCAGTCTACAATTTTAAGGGTTCACTGTTAGGCTTTATCATTACTCTAACGTTTGTGTGGCCTCTGGTAGCATCATTTCAACATTATGGTGCGGCTATTGTTGCTTCGTTGGCTTATATAAGTTCATTTCTCTATCAAGGGGCAGTCTTTGGTAAATTGTATCAGAAATCCATCAATTTTTACCTGATTGATATAAGTGATTATAGGGAGTTAAAAGATAAATTCAAAAAGATATGGAAGAGAACATGACCTATTCTGAGGCTATTGCTGAAGTTGAGGCTTTAATTAAAAAAATGGAACATCCTGATAATAATCTTGAGAACCTTACGAGTCAAGTAAAGCGAGCCTCTGAGTTATTAAATTACTGTAAGGCTCAGCTGACATTGACAAAGAATGAGGTCGAGAACCTGACTGGTAACAAAGAGGGCTAGAATTACCCTGAGATTATTTGGTTTTAAAGTTATATACGGGTTTGGTATAATCTTTAAGGCCTTGTGAATTTTCTATAATTAATTATTAAAAGAGAAGGAGCCTATTTAGACCCCTTCTCTTTTAATTTTGCAAGACTACTTACTATTGCTGCATTCATCTTTTGAGGTAGGCGTTTCAGATTGGTTATCTGAAGATTTGTCACTTACGTATAATCTCATAGTAGAGCAATCACCCGAAGTAATTTCTATCTCACCTTCCCAGTTATAGGTATTACATGAGGCAGTAAATGGATAAGTGCCTACAGGTAGACTGAAGTTAGCACAACCATAACTTCCGCATGATGGTTTTGAAGAGTAGTAGCTTGAAATAGTTCCATTGGTTCCATTAATGTATACGATTATGCCACCGCACCCGAGATCGGTTTGAGTCCAGAATGTTGCATTTCCATAGGAACTTGTGTTATTAATAAGTTCTTGAGTGACGCAATCGCCCTCAGAAGAGATTGTTATATAACCAGACCAAGATTGGTTACCAAAAGCTGTGTATTGATAGGTGCCGGGAGCAAGAGCGAAAGTGGCGCATCCGGAAGCACCGCAACTAGGAGTTGAAGAATAGTTTTGCGAGATAGTTGCATCAACGCCATTGATAGTAACTACAGGGTTGCTAGTTCCAATGTTCTTCGTCCAAAAGGTTACTGATCCGGTAAGATTTGCATATTGTCCCTCTTCATCGCTGCAACTTGTGGTGACGACAACTAGAAATAGGAAGAGATATCTTAAAACTCTATTCATTGTATTGTGTTTTTATTTTTTGCTTCAGTGTTATTTTAAGGCTTATAAGTTAAAGTCGGTCATGTTAAATACCGATCCGTCTGGGTTTTTTTCAGGTTGCCAGGTTCTAACGTATATTTTAGGTTTCAAAGAATCCTTTAAATCGACCATTAGAAAGAGGTATCCTTTATCAGCGTAGTTGCTAGAGGTGTAGTATTGTTCTAGTTGTATGCCGTATATTTTCTCTCCATTCTTTTTAATGACTTTAGTTGACTCGAATTGAAGGTTTACGAATTCATTAGCTGCGAAGGCTTTTTGAACCCGATCCAAATATTCGGTCTTGCTCAACTTTATATATTCCACCTTTTTGCCTAAAGTGTTATACATTTTCTCAATATTTCCTCCATCCTGAAGGAGTCTACCAACAATAATAAGTGCATTGTCGTCGAAGACAGATTTTAGAAAGTCAATTCTTCTGAGGGAATACGCAGTTTTGAAGTCTTCAAGGAAATTTATCAGATACATCTTTTCTTCCGGGGATCCAAAGGTTCCCGGGCGATTGGCTATATCATTAAGTGCAGTATTTCCAATAGAGAATGCAAGATGATCTATCTTCTTTTCTTTGGTAAGATCGAAGTTCAAGTACTCTATAAAGTGTTTGTCGCTGTTCCTAAAGCTGAATTTCACCGGCATGTTTCTAACTTCAAAACCATCAGATGATTTATAGACTGTAAGATCCATAGATGATTCTAGAACCCTCATCTGACCCTTCTGAAAGAGCCTTTTAAAGAGGTCAAAACCCTCTTGTGTAAAGATATTACGAGCTAAGTCAGGGTTACCTGCATTGATGCTTTTTACAACCGTATTCATCATAGAGGTATAGGCGGTTGATTCCTCTGCTTTTGGGAGAGGTATATCCGCTCTGGCAAGTGTTGAAACACTATTAGTCTCCTGAACTGTGGATTTCTGAATAGCCACAGGAGCATCTCCAAGCTTGATAATAACTTTGGATGAAGGGAATGTTGGAAGCGCAGTAGTCTTCAAAAGATTATTAAGCTCGGCATCCCATCGTGATTTATTCAGATTTTGATACTCTCCAATAGCTTTAACATTGGTTAGCGTTGACGCTGTTCCTTTATTTAGCTCTATTTCTGTTAGGCCATCATTTACACCGGTAAGAACGCTATATGAATCGCCTGTCCAGTATTGGAAGTCAAAATTCTGAACCGCCTTGCCCATATAAGTGACGGCTAAGGTTACCATGTGAGCCTTTGATACTGGATCTTCTTTTCTACTAATTACTTCAAAAGTAATCCCTTTGAAGATCTTGTCAATCTCATCAGGTATCGCAGAGAGAAGAATGGCGTTTGGCCTGTCGGGAAGATTACCCCGAATAGTATTAACATCGGGATGTGAGCGAAGCATCACAAAAGCCCAATAGTAGTTCCGAAGTGCATCAGAGAGCCTTAGTTGATTCTCTGCTTTTACTCCTTCCTGAACATAGTCAAGAAGTTTGCTCTTTCGACTATTGAACATTTCATTAAGATCAGCTACAGCCAAATATCTCATTACAACAAAGTTCCCGGGTTCATCACTTATTAACTTGCTCCTGTTCTGTGTAATTGAGACATTGGAATAGGTTCGAACCACCGATTGAGAGTAATTGCTAAGAGAATCTCCTTTTTCACTGACAACATTACTGAAGTTACTCTCTACCCTTACTGATATCTGACTTACTAAAAGATCTAATGCTTGAGCATCAGCTTCCTGATATGTTTTCCCTTGACCAATGCCATAAATATAGTCTCTGGAATTCTTAATCTCATCAACTGATTGGGCTGATAGTACATTACAATACAGTATGATTGTAATAAGAAATCCAAATATCTTATAGTTTATTGTTGATCTCGTATTCATTTTTAAATGATATTCTGTCATTAGAGTTTAAATCCGATACCACCAACAAGATTTACGCTTGATTCGTCTTTAATCTCTGTATGGAACCAATAATTAATCTGTCCGTAAAGCCAAAAACTTCCTCCAGCGAAAGAGATAGGCACAGTTGCCCCGATAACTGGTGAATAGAATTGACGGTCATATAATTGAGTATCAGAGCTCTCTGTTGGAGCCTCACCCATTCCTCTGAATCCATATCCAACATGGAAACTCAGCGGGATTGGTCTATTGATTCTTACGCCCATAGCTATCATCATTTGAAGACCTGATTGTTTCTCAGGGGCAGGGTACGGATCGTCATCACGTTGTTCAATGGATTGAATATCCATGACGAAAGTGAAGTGCCCAGACCATGTAGTTAGGTTACCTCCTATACCACCGTCTGAGGTACTTAACCCAAGAAACATTACACTACTAGGACGTAATCTGTAGAAATAATTATCCCCTTTATCCCCAACTGATAGGGTGGTCTTCTTAGACATATAGCCTGGTGAAGTCAAGGTAATATCATAATCCCCTTTTTTTAGATAAACCTGTCCGGGGGTGACTAATGATTCTTCCTTGCCAGAAATGTAGGCGTAAACTCCGCTTGGTGAAGTGGAGATATAGGTGGCTTGTGACTTTAATTCTAGATCAAATTTATATTCTGTTTGATTCTCTCTGATTGAGAAGTCTCTTTCTAGTCGTTCATAGCCCTCTTTTTCAATTATAATATGGTTTATTCCTGGATTAGCTTTCGCTAAAAGAGGTGTCTTACCACTCAACAGAGTCCCATTAAGAGTTATGGTAGCTTTTGGCTCAGTAATAATAGTAATATCGATCTTTTCATTTAACGTTAAAGACTGGCTAGTGATTTCATTCTCTATCACATTAGCTACTACAGAACTTGATGCAAATCCCTCTTTTCTGACTACAACTTGGTATCTTCCGATTCTCACCTCTTTTTCAAGAGGAGTTCTTCCGTAGAGTGAGTCATTGAGGTAGACATCCGCATTACTCGGTGAAGAGGTGATTTTTATAAAACCTTTAATAGGCTCTAATCTAAAATCAATGACTGATATGTTATTATTGGTAATCTGAACGGTTTGTCGTTGTGGATGATAGCCTTCTAGTGAAGCTTCAATATCATAAGAGCCAATGTTCAAAGCCTCTTCAATATTGGTTAGGTCTAGATCTCCGGTTCCCTGAACTTTACCATCAATTCTAATAGTGGCACTCTTAGGGAAAACATTGATTTTAAGTTTACCCCATTTAGGCTTGAGTTTAAGATTTACACTTATGCTCTTTTGATCAACTAATTTTACAATGGTATCTTTAGCTTCATAGCGATCCTTTGAGAGCTTAAATTTAAAAGGACGAGCCTCGTAATCTTTATATATGGCAGGTGTCTGTTTCCTGGAATTTCCAATTCCATCGATCTCTACAAATGCTCCTTCGGGAACGGTAGTTAGAACAATGGTTCCACGTCCAGAGGCTAAAGTTGCGGATAAGTCGGTTGAGACTTCTACTTTGTAAACGGCACCAGATTCGGCTGGTTCAGGAAGTGCTATTACTTTTGGAAGAAACCCCTCCTTTTGAATTTTAATCTCTCGCTCTTTCGGAGAAACAAATAGTAATATCTCACCAGGTGAATCCTTTACTGCAGCTTTTGCGAAGCCTAGTTTACAGTCGAAAGAGAGTCCGTCAATATTGGTTATAACTTTTACTATTGCTGTTAACTCACCATTATCATCTTTAACATCCTCCTTAATAGCTTTAAGATCATTTGTTACTCGAGTCATCTCTTTTGTCTGGAACTCCTGAGCAAAGAGGCTCGATGTAAAGACCAAACAAAATAGAATAAATGTATATCTCAAAAGTTTCATAATTTCTCTATGTGTTTTAGTTTATGTTTCTCAGTTTATTTTGGTTGTATAATATTCTTTAGTTAAGAGATATCGGTCAGTTTAATATTGATTCCCTATAGTTAATGTTGGCTTAACTACTCCATTAACTATTTCAAACACCATCCAACTCGTACCCTTTTTATCTTTCTGAATTTCGAATGTGTTGAGTAAGGCATTATTCCCGAAAACAAGGACAGTTGCTCCTGACTCTGATAGTTTACGACTGTTTGGACGGTCTTTATCAGTATAGTCCTTCACATAACAGGTATATACAGCCTTTTCATCCAGATCTTTAATGGTGATTGTTTCAGGCCCAAATCCATCTCTGTCGTCTAAATCAAGTTTTCCTGTCCCATCAGTGCTTTTATGCATGTCCTGATAGCTGATGTGGTATTCCCCTTGTTTTATAAGATGAAGGTCAAGGTCGGCAGGCTTTCTGTTCCAAGAAAGTACGACCCTAAGTGATCCAAAATCCAAAATGGGGCAGACCATGAAACGATTATTAAAAATGGTTCCTGCAATGACTTCGAAACGATATATGGCCTCTATAAACCCCTCTTTAGAGAAGGAACAGGCATAACGGGCATCAGCCGGAATATCAAATAACACCCGTCCCTGCATGTCTGTCTGGAAATCACCAATGCCTTCAATTTTAATAGTAGCATCAGTGACGGGTTGGCCGTTATCGGCATTAAAAAACCGCAGTGCTAATTTACCATCTTGAGTTTCAGTTTGGCTATCCTCCAATTCGTCTAACATTTTATCGTATTGGCCGAATAAAACGGCTGGGATAAAGAGCAGTATTATTAATAGTTTTCTCATTGTGTTTGATATTATCAATTTAAAATGTCTTTTTTCAGATTTAATTGCTTTTGACTATGGTCGGAGTCATAATCGAAGATAAGATCGCCTGTTGTCTTTCTCATTTTTACGAAATTTAGGTCATACCAGACAATGGCTTTACCGACCTTTATGCCGGAAAGGATATTAAACTGGATATCACCATTTCTATCCTGAGAAATAGTCAGTTTAGATCCATTTTTTATTCTGACTTTATCGAAACTAATATCTTGACCTTTATCAGTCTGGATACTAATCACGCCCTCTGCGTTTTTTAAGAAGGTGATCTTTCCCAGGTTCTTATAGGTTTCAGAACAGCGTTGTTTGAAGTTTGGGTTGTATTTATCGAGAGCCCGTTGGGCGTCAATTCCTGTAAAGGTGTAGCCCATTTTGCAAACCAGATTAGCTACAGCGAATACACCAGCAATGCCTCTTTCGGTGTTCCCAGAAATTAAAGCATCATTTTCTTCTTTAATTACCTCTGGGGTCAGTGCTTTTGCCCCCGATGCAAACGAAACACTACTCTGTTTGGGCTGTTCCGGATAAAACAGACCTGTTTGACCGTTTAGCGTAAAGACCTTGTTATTACTGTCAAAGAACAGTCCCGCATTCTCTGCTACAATAGCTTCAACAAATCGGGGAGTCCCTATTAATCGTCCATTGAGATCAAACTGTAGTGAGAAATCAATGCCCGTTCCTTGATTAAGACTATCTAATGAAACAGTTTTTAGCCATTTAATGTTTCCAGTTGATGTCAATCCGCATAAGAAAAGTGATCTTTTATCATTTCTGGCAACAATTTCATAGGGATCAGCCTTGAGGGTTCCTGTAAAACTACCTGCTATATATAGGTTGCCGCTTGCATCCAAAGCAACTTGTACAGGTAATACCCCTTTAGTTGAAAGGCTGGTCTTCACCCACTCGGGCTGATTTTGTGAATTTGTTTTCCCGATGAAGTAGCTGTTTCCATTCTCGCTTACTTCGAGTGATTTACCTAAGAATGTGGCATCTTTATTATTAAAGCCAATCAGGTATTTAGCTCCATCACCTAGAGTAACTGTCTCTGCTCCATTAACCCTGGCAGGGTAGCAGCCTGATGCTGCCAATTGTTGCCAAAGAGGGTCAACACTTGGCATCAAGTTAGGCTTATCAATGAGCACGATTTTAGGAGATACCTCTTTAAACTGAGGCATACATAGTCCAATTGGTGCACCTATATAGGTTGGGTCTGAAATGATATATCGTTTATTCCCATATTCTATATAGTCTCCATTAACCGATGTCTCGAAATTCACAGCTGTAGCCATGTGCCCCGGGTATTCTAAGCCGCACACCTCTAGTCCAACAAGATTTCTTACTAAGTAAGAGAATAAGACACTACGATCTTCACAATCGCAGTAAGGGTAGTATAGTACCTCCTCGGCAAAGAAGAATTTCTCTCTGCCAAATTGCTCCGGGTCTGTTTGGTATTCAAATCCATTTTGGACGAAGCTAAGAAGCAATTCCACCTGATCTTTTTGTGATTTATCAGCGAGGAGAGGTTTAAGTGCGTCAATTAAGCTCTCTTTAGCAGTCAATGAAGGAACCGAATTGAAATAAGTCGATATCTCAAGCTGTGGAAATGCATCATATAGTTTTATCAAAGCAGGGTTATAAGCTACTCTAACAGAATGAGTTTTCCCCTGGAAAGGGAATGAGATATTTCTATAGGAGAGGTTTCTACCCAGCTTAGCAGGTTGGATAATGGTAAAGTCTATTGGCTTCGATGCTCCTTCGTAATCACCTGGATATGCATTAATCTGCGAGATATTATCGGTAGTCATGATATAGAGCTTTCTCCCATTCTCTTCAATGAAGCTAATGCCATAAACATCCTGGTAGGCTGGTAATAGATGGTAAAGAGTATTATTACTATTGGCAAGCCTGATACCATAGCCAGATCTCAACATTAGAAACCAACTCATAAGGATACTACCTTGGCTATCTTTACCATATAAGTCATCACTAAATGCTTTCACCAGAAGATAATACTCGTAATCATTGAGTGATAATTTCTCTTTTTGCTCTTGGAGTTGATCTAATGGCCAGGCGTAATCTGTTGAGCTGCATCTTGACCAGAAATCTGCTACAGCTTGTTTATTTGATGCAGTTGGTGCTGCAATTTTAAAAGCAGGGTCATATTCAAAGCTAATGGTTGTTCCAAAATAGGAAATATTAGAAATTGCTCCCCCTACTGGTTTATCAGGCAAAGGCCGGGCTACCGGTTCAATCTGTGGGATATTATCTACGATTATCGGTTTTGGCTTAACCGGTGAAATTGGGATTAGCTCAGAAGGAGGTGTGGTGGGTTTACTTGGCGGGGTATACTCAGGGACAACCTCAGGTTTGGGAGTCGGCACCTTTACAATTGGAGCCTCTGGCTTATAGTTTCGCCAGTTTTGTTCCAGAAATTGCTTAAATTCTTTATCCTTTTTATCTACATATTCTTTGAATTCTCTCTTTCGATTTTTGATCCATTCATCTTGCTCCTTCTTGAATTGATCAAACTTCTCTTTCTCTTGTTTTTTATATTGCTCGAAGGTCTGACCCTTAAGACTTAAACTTAAAAATCCGAAAAGAATAACGAGACTATATATTAATGTCAGTTTTTTCATATCAGGCTATGTTCTAGTTAACTATTCACTAAAGAAAAACAATGATATTCTATTATTGTTGATCATTTACTCAATTGGAATCGCATCCTGGGGTTTAATTTCAAAGAGTTGAGGAAGATTGAGTTCAACCATAACAATCCCTCCCAAGAAATGAATTGCTTTTATTTTAAAAGTCACTCTTGATGACTGTATTGTTCTATTGAGTCTCATGGATAACGAGTTATAGAAGTCTCCTACTTCTCGAATCACCAATGAGTCAGATTGCATCTGCAATGGCAACTGCCATATAACACCGCTTATTAAGGCAGGCCACAGACCGAAGATAGTTGGGCTACTCATGCCTGAAATAGTGGTTTCACCTGATCGAAAGTATCCACTCATCTTTCGATAGAAGAACTTAGAAGAGGTGTAGGAGGGATGGTTTTCGCAAAAAACCTGAGCAAACTGTTTCTTATCTCTATTAATCCATAAGAAATCAAGTGAATCTGAGAAGGTAAACAAACCTGTAATAAAAGGGATGTTCTTAATACAATATTTTAGGCGAAAGAGTTGATATAGGCTTCCTGCTTCATTGACCTTGTGGAACAGAAGAATTTTGACAGGGATGATACTTAAAACAGAATCAGATGGATGATCTACAGTATCTATAGCAACTATTTGTTCTCCACTCGAAAGTCGAACAGACCAGTTGACTTTAACTGTTTGGGGCAATGGCACAGTGGTTTCGACTGAGTACATCTCAATAAATACCCCTTTAGCTTTTCTGCTTTCATCATCATTTTGATGTTGAAAGTTATCTTCAACTTGTTTAATAACAGTTGATTTAGCAAGTGATTTTATAAGAAATGCACGGAATAACGCTTGATTATAGCTATACAATGAATCTAAATATGGATCTGAGATGCCAAATACTTCTCCGTTGTTGCCTTTGAGTCTAAACAGAATAGAGTCAGGGATAACAACTGTCTTATTCTTAAAAGAGTTGTAAGATATGGTATTAGGTTCTTCAGTTGAGGAGACGGTGTCCTTTGATATATTAGGATCTAGCTGGCTATTGTAAATAGCAGACAAAACATTACACATTGCTGATCCGGGTAGGGTGGATGAGCAAAATACAAGAATTAAGAGAAAAACTGAAATAGTGCTTCTCATATTAGTATAAATTCCTTGTTGTCTTGTTGTCTCATTCAATGAAGCTTATATGGTAATAAGCAACCTAAGACAGAGTGTTAGAAATGTGAAATGCTGAAATTAAGTCAACTGTGTACTGAAAAAAGTGAAATGATAAACTGTGGCACTTAGTTATTTAAGTGCCACAGCTTTTTTGTAATACTTGAATAAAGACTAGTTGTTTCCGGCTTTATTCATCTCTTCTTCGAAGGTCTTCTTAAACTTCTCATAATCATAGTCGATTTTGAGTTGTTCATCCTTAGATAGGCGATTGTTCAAAGAGTTGAGAATTTCAGGACCTCCGAGTTCAATGCAAACATATGACTTATAGGTGCCCTCTTTGGTCTTGGTCATCTTTTCACAAATAGTCCTTGTACCTGTTAATTGCTGGTTTATTACCTCACGTGTTAACCCCTCATATCTCTTTTCAAGGTCTTCACGATTTTGATGCTCAGCTGATTTCAAATAATTATCAATAACTCCTTTCAAGGTAGTCTCTATCTGGGCGGCTAATCCTGCTCTGGCTTCTGAAAGAGCTTTCTTTTTAGCCGTCATCTGATCCATACTTGAACTGATAGCTGAGAATCTTAAGGCAGTAGCATCAGATTGATATTCAGGTCCTGAGCATAATACAGTAACCTCTACCTCATCATTTGGAGGGGTGACTTTCGTACTACTTTTTGAACCTCCACAAGCACTGAGAGATAATAACCCGATCGTCAATAACCCGACTCCTACGTAATTTTTTAGTTGTTTATACATTATGTTAGATTTTTAAAATGAAATGTCCAAATGTAATTATTTAACAACAATTAAATCAACATTGAAATATGTTTTTTACGTATATTTTTATTTTCATGAGATTTCCGTTTCTAAATGATTTGTTTTAAAAGCGCATCTATTGTTCTTTGCGAGATTGGGAGTATTGATTTCTCCAATACTTCCCCGCTCCCCCGATTCTTTCTTATGTCTGTCTTATGCCTCTCTCAATTCTATAAATATCTCAACATCTTCTCAACTCTCAACATCTTCTCAACATCTCCTCAATATCCCCTCTATATCCTCTCTATATCCTCTACCTATATAGTTCGTATCTTACACGAGTTTATAGGGAGAGGATAGGGAGAGGATAGGGAGAGGATAGGGAGAGGCATAAGAGGAGAACAGGAGGGGAACAGGAGAGGAACGGG